>JAFANK010000283.1 GCA_019232725.1 Vulcanimicrobiota bacterium
GCGGTTGAGATCCCGGCCGGGCATGTGGCAACGCCTGCGGAATTTGCGCCGATGATCGCATTTTTATGCGGCGAACCGGCGGGCTATGTGACCGGTCAAACGATCGCGGTCGACGGCGGGCTCATCAAAGGCCTGCTCTAAGAAACGCTGCCGGCTGTGGCGAACGTTCGGCCATGATCCGGATGTGGCCAGCTGCACGCCTCCTCACGCTCCTCTGGCTCGGCATCGTCGTCACAGGATGCTATCTCGTCGTCGTCCCGGCGTGCCCGACATGTCCTGGCACCTGCCCGACGCTGTATCCCATCGCGCTCGTCTTTCCCGTACCGGGTTCAACAGATGTGCCGGTCGGCATCGGTCAGGTGCTCGTGCGCGGCGGTTTCACGCTCAATGGCACCGCGTCAGTCAGTCTTGGGCCCGCGGCCGGCCCATTCGTGCCCGAGCTGATCGCAACGCCCGCGACGCCGCTGCCAGCACCAATCGCGACGCCTGCTACCGTTATGGGCTATCCGCTCGCGGGTGCGCCCGTGCCCGTGCTCGCCCCGCACACGACCTACGCCGTGAACTTCACGCAGGCTGGCGTTGTCACCGGCTGCGGGCCGACCTCAGCCTTTTTGGGATCGTTCACGACCCAGTAGCGCGCTCAACTTCCGTTCGCACACGCGTCGCATCACACGCTAACGCGACCATCATGCGCACGCCATTCGCAAATGCGCGTTCATCGATGGCGAATCGCGGACTGTGATGCGGGCGGTCGACCTCAGCATCGATTTCCGCCCCTAAGAAGAAGTAGCACCCCGGCCGCCGCTGCAGCATAAACGAGAAATCTTCGGCGCCCATGATCTTGGGCTGTTCGCCGACATTGTTCGCGCCGAGCGTCCTCGTGGCAAGGTCGAGCACGTATTCCGCCTGCTCTGGATCGTTCGACGTCACGGGATAACGGCGCAGGTAAGCGTAGTCGTATCGTGCCTGAGCGCTCTCACAGCATCCGCTCAGCACTTGCTCGATCTTGGCCGCCATGACATCGCGGAGATCTTCATTGAAGGTTCGCACGGTGCCGAGCATGCGCACGTCGTCGGGGATGACGTTATGCACCGTGCCGCCGTGGATGGCGCCGATCGTCACCACCGTTGGTTCCAGCGGATCGAGCTTGCGGCTGACGACCGTTTGCACCGTTGAGACGAATTGCGCCGCGGTCGTGATCGGGTCGACGGTATGGTCGGGCTGCGCACCGTGTCCGCCGCGCCCCTTGACTGTGATTTCAATCGAATCGCTGGCCGCCATCATCGGACCTGGTCGTGTGGACACGACGCCGATCGGTGCTTGTGACCAGACATGCAATCCGTAGACGACGTCCACGTGCGGATCATCGAGCACGCCTTGGGCGACCATCGCTGCGGCGCCGCCTTTGCCTTCTTCGGCCGGTTGGAAGCACAGCACGATCGTGCCACAAAGGGCGTCACGGCGCTCCATGATCATACCCGCGGCTCCTAAGAGGATAGCGACGTGGGCGTCGTGACCGCAAGCGTGCATCTTCCCGGTCACGGTCGACGCAAAAGGAAGATCGCCTTGCTCCTCCACCGGCAGCGCGTCCATGTCGGCGCGCAACAGCACGCAGCGCCCCGGCTTGCCTGTCCGCAAGATCCCCAGCACGCCGGTCTCGGCGATGCCGGTACGCACTTCATACCCAAGCCTTCGTAAACGGTCGGCGACGACGCCGGCTGTGCGCACTTCTTCAAAGCCAAGCTCCGGGTGCGCATGGAAGTCGCGGCGCAACTCGATCACGTCACGGACGACGCTGTCGGGTACGTCCACCAGGCCGGGTGATGTCGCCATACTGCTCCTTCGTGCGACTATAGAGGCGAGGCGTTGCGCTCGAGCTGGCCGAACCATGCAAACTCGATGTCTCTCCGTCCGCTCGTCATCGCAGGCATTTCCATATTTCCGCCGCTGGCCCTCGCGCCGATGGCGGGCGTCACAAACGCGCTCTTCCGCAAGCTCTTCAAGCCTTTCGGATTCGGCCTCACGGTGAGCGAGTTCGTCTCCGCGCAGTCGCTCGTCCGCATGCACAAGCGCACGCTCGAGATGATCGATGTCTACCCCGAGGAGCGCCCGACTGCTGTGCAGCTGCACGGCAACGATCCCCAGGTCATGGCGCAAGCGGCCGCCTTCGTCGAGGAGTGTGGGGCCGATATCGTCGACATCAATTTCGGCTGCCCGGCTCCCAAGATCGTCAAAGGCGGCGACGGTGCGGCGATCCTGCGCGATCCAGATCTTGCAGTCGCGATCTGCGCGGCCGTGCGCAAGGCGGTGCAACGCGTGCCCGTGACCGTCAAGATGCGGCTCGGCTGGTCGTCAGACAACTACACGTTTGTGGAGATCGCCAAACGCGCTGAAGCAGCAGGCATCGACGCGTTTACGCTGCATGGGCGCTACGGTCAGCAGTTCTATCGCGGCGAGGCTGATTGGTCGTATATCGCGCGCCTGAAGGAAGCGGTGTCGGTGCCGGTGATCGGCAACGGCGACATTCGCAGTGCTGACGATGCACTCCGCAGGATGCGCGAGACCGGCGTCGATGCGATCATGGTGGGGCGCGCGGCGCTAGGCAATCCGTGGCTCATCCGTGAGATAACAGCGGTGATGTCGGGGCTTGCGGTGCCTGCGGCCCCGAGCGTTGCCGAACGCGTAGAGTTCGCGCGTGCGCACTTGGACGCGATGGTCGAGCGGTATGGGGAGAAGTCAGGTGTGCTGCAAATGCGCAAGCACTTAGGCTGGTACCTCAAAGGCGTCGAAGGTGCAGCGCTATTGCGCGAGCAGATCAACCACGAGCCATCGGCAGATGGCGTGCGTGCCATTTTAGCCGAGGCAAGGACAAGGAGAGCTGCGGCCGAAGGGCGAGAAACGCTTTCCGAAGCTGTGTGACTGCGGCCACCGCCCGCAAGCGTGCGTTGCCTGCAACTTAGCAGCCGATGGTTGAGTAGTATAGGCCGAACCGATTCCGACCGCGTCCAAGGAGCGATCGCATATAGAATGGATACGAGCAATCAGGCAGCACCAGTGGATGCAAACGCGGCCGCGCCTGCGCCGCCCGTACAAACGCCATCGGCTGCGCCTGGGCATCCCGGCGTGACGCACGCAGGCAGCGTCGGCGAGGCATTCTCCAACCTCATGAGCTACATCCCCGGGTTTGCGGGTTACAAGAGCGTCGAGGACCGGCGGATCGCTGACAAGCAATTGCGCGCGGTTATCGGCGAACGGCTGAGCAAGATCAAGGGCCGCCTGGACGGCCTCATGGATGCCGCCTCTCGCAGCGGCAATCTTGAAAGCTTGCCGCTTATCGACCAGAGCGGCCGGCGCTTAGAGAAGCTCATCGATCGGATGCGCTTTGCGGACTATGGTTATGCGGCCGTGTTCGATCGCGTGCAGATGGGCGAACCTGAGCTCGAGCGCATTTACGCGTACGACACGGGGATCATGGCTGAGCTTGGCATCTTCGACGATGCGATCAGCTCATGCGAACAGTCGGCGAACGACCTCGACCGTTTGCGCGGTGCGCTTGCCAAGCTTGACGCACTGACCGCTGAATTCGATCGCCGGTTCGACGCGCGCAAGCATCTCTTCGACGGTCTGCCGACGCCTTAACCTAAAGCGGGCTACGCAGGCAGCTGCCGCAGCAGCAGGAGACACGCCGCGCCGACCGCGGCGAAGAACGCGAACAGTATCGTCAAGATGCGCAGGCTGAATTGGTCGTTGTGCAACTGCCAATCCGGGTTTTGCGCCGTGGGCGACGTCTCGCCGGAGGTGAGCGCCACCGCAGTGATGCGATCTTCCCAACGCTGCAGTTTGATGGCTTCGCCGGTCGCGATGGCCTGCCACACGCCCAGCTCTTTGAGTTCGATTGTGTGCTGGTCACCGTACCCGCCAGTCACGTCGAGGTAGTACCAATAGCTTGGCCCCGAACGTGACGAGTGCGACTCCCGGTAGTAGCGCTTTGTCACGTTAGCCCATTCGATCGTGCAGGCAGTGACGGCCGGGTTGTTGACCGGCAGCGGGAGTGGGGCGACACTCCGGCAACCCGGAGATGTATCAAAGGCAGCCGCTTGCGCGCGTAGCGCATGATAAGGCCGCAAAAAGATCATAAGCGGGATGAGCAGGAACAACGCAAATGTGATTTCGCCGAACGCGAGCGCGGTCAGGACGCGACGCAACGCAGAGACCGGTGGCCGATTCTGCTGATTCTGCCGGATGAGTGAGGCGGCGTTATAAATGGGATTGAACATCTCACCTTTGTCATCGGCCTCAGGTGCCGAGGCCGCTGATGTGAAGCGTAACACTGCGCCAGCGGGACACGGGTAGTTGGCTGCGAAACTTGTGCCGACCACCTGGAGTATCCGTAGAGGCACTCATCACCAGCTTGACGTGAGGTAGCAGGGACGACATGGCGCTCGGACTTTCAGTCATCGAATTCTTCGACGACAGCGGACAGCAGATCGTGCACCGCTGGCCGGAGACAGGTTCCACCGACATCAAATGGGGCAGCCAGCTCATCGTCCAGGAGAGCCAGGCCGCCGTGTTCTTCCGCGACGGCAAGGCGCTCGACACGTTCCAGCCCGGGCGCTACACGCTGTCGACGCAGAATTTGCCGCTCGTCACCGGCCTGCTCTCAATGCCGTTCGGCGGCACGTCGCCGTTCCAGTCCGAAGTCTACTTCGTCGCCCTCAAAGTGTTCACGAACCAGCACTGGGGCACGGCGGAGCCGATCCTGTTCCGTGACACCGATTTCGCCATGGTGCGCCTGCGCGCATACGGCATCTTCAGCGTGCGCGTGACCGATCCACAGCTGTTCGTCAACAAGGTCGTCGGGACGGCCAATGTCTACACGTCGGACGCGCTGCAAGACTTCTTCCGCAACATCATCATCGCCCGGCTGAACAACCTGCTCGGAGAGACGGTGAAGAGCATTCTCGATCTGCCGAAGTACTACGATGCCATCGGCGCCGGTGCCAAAGCGCGTGTGAAAGATGATTTCGCGCAATACGGCGTCGAGCTGATCGACTTCTTGATCAACGCGATCACGCCACCGGACGACGTGCAGAAGATCATCGACGAGCGGACCGGCATGGGCGTCGTCGGCAATATGGGTCAGTACATGCAGTTCAAGGCCGCGAGGTCGCTTGAAGAAGCTGCGCAAAACCCGGGCGGCTCGGCCGGTTCGGCAGCAGGCTTAGGCATGGGACTCGGACTGGGCATGCAGATGCCCGGGATGATCAACCAAGCGATGCAGCAGGCAGCGGCGCAAACCGCTCAAGCCCAGGGCGGTGCGGCCCCTGCAACGGGGATGATCACCTGCGCGAAGTGCCAAGCGCAAATCCCGGCCGGCTCGAAGTTCTGCCCGAATTGCGGCAGCGCGGTCGCCGTCGCGGGCCAGTGCCCGAATTGTCATGCGCAAAATGCGCCAGGCGCAAAGTTCTGCGCGAATTGCGGCACGAAGTTATAACACAAGCAGGATCGGGCCGCCACTAGCCCGGTCACGTCCGACAAGACTTCGGACCAGCTCGCACAAAGCGTCACGTGTGACGTTGCTGACCGCCCCGATCGATGGGATGATGCGCTCTGCGCTGCTGGGCGCAGCTGACAATCGCGCTTTACGGCGCTTCATGTATCGCCACGGGATGAACCTTGGCGCTCGACGGTTTGTCGCCGGCGAGACGCTCGACGAATTCTTGGCCGTCGTGCGAAAGATGAACGCCCGCGGTTTCACAGTGGCGTGCGGGCTCTTGGGAGAGGGCGTTGAGGATCGCGGTGATGCAGCCGCTGTCGTCGATGAGTACCGGCACATTCTGACCGCATTCGCCGCGGAGGGCTTGCGCTCAAATGTCGCGCTGAAGCTGACCCATCTGGGCTTGGCGATCGACGCTGATCTTGCCCGCGCCAACGCCACGGCGGTCGCCGAACACGCGCGCAGTTACGGAAACTTCGTCCGCATCGACATGGAGCAGTCCGCGTACACCGACGCGACGCTTGACCTCTATCGTGCTTTGCGAAAATCGGGGATGGACAACGTCGGAACGGTCTTGCAGGCATACCTGCATCGCTCTGAAGCGGATCTTGCTGCATTGGCGGCGTTCGAACCGAATCTGCGTTTGGTCAAGGGCGCCTATCTCGAGCCGTCGTCGATCGCGTATCAGACGCGCGAGAACGTCGATCGCGCATATGCGAGGATGATCGAAACCGCACTGCTGCGGTTGCCGTTCACCGCTATCGCCACGCACGATCATCGCATCATCGAACATGCGCTGGCGTTTGCCAAACTGCATGGCGTCGCCCAGGAACGCTTTGAATTTCAGATGTTGTATGGCGTGCGTCCCAAGCTGCAAGCGGAGCTGCTCGCACGCGGCCATCCGGTGCGCCTGGCGATTCCGTTCGGCTCGCAGTGGTACCCGTATCTCGTGCGCCGGCTTGCCGAACGGCCGGCGAATCTATTCT
This sequence comes from Vulcanimicrobiota bacterium, assembly GCA_019232725.1. Classification (GTDB taxonomy): domain Bacteria; phylum Vulcanimicrobiota; class Vulcanimicrobiia; order Eremiobacterales; family Eremiobacteraceae; genus JAFANK01. The sequence goes on from JAFANK010000283.1 coordinate 6,484, forward strand.
TTTTCTTGGGGGCTTTATGGCGGAAGTAGTTTCTCGACGTTCGCATGTCGCGAGCGGCGTGATGACGGCGGTATTGACGCCGATGCACGACGATTTGCGGCCCAATATCGAACTGCTCGCGCGGCATTGCTCTGCGCTGCTCTCCGCGGGCTGCTCTGGGTTGCTTCTCTTGGGTACGACCGGCGAAGCAAACTCGTTCACGCTACGTGAACGCAGAGCGCTGCTCGAGGCCGCGCTCGCTGCCGGGTTGCCAAACGATAAATTGATCGTCGGCACGGGCTGTTGCGCGCTTGGCGACACAATCGAGCTGACAAAACATGCGCTCTCCCAGGGAATCGCGCGCGTGCTCGTGCTGCCGCCGTTCTATTATAAGGATGTCACTGATGACGGCCTCTTCGATGCGTTTGCGACCGTCATCGAAGAAGTCGCCGACGATCGCCTGCGCGTCCTCTTATACCTCATACCGCAACTCACCGGAATCGAGATGGGCGTCGACCTGGTCACTCGGCTTGCCAAAGCATTTCCGGGAACCGTCGCTGGGCTCAAAGACAGTTCGGGCGATTGGGAATCAACGGGGGCCTTGTGCCGAGCATTGGGCGACACAATCGATATCATGGTCGGCACAGAGGCTTTGATCTTGCAGGCCATGAGCGCCGGTGCGAGCGGCTGCATCACGGCGATGGGCAACCTCGCAGCGCGAGAGATCGTCGAACTCTACGAGAAGCGCGACACGCCGGAGGCCACCGCGCGTTCCGGCGCGATCAACGAGCTACGATTGGCGTTACAAACGCTGCCCGTCATACCGGCGCTGAAGGCGCACTTGGCGCAAACAACTGGCGATGGTTCCTGGCGCAATGTCCGCCCGCCGCTGGCCAGGATCAACGCAACCGAGTAGACATACGCGATCAACGTTTGGAACGCCGGCTCTTCCTCGATAGTGCTTCGTCTGTTTGAACGGGGACCCATACAACTAGGCCGTCCTTTGTCGACTGCTGAAAGGCCCTGCCCGGCTGGGCGATCCTCTGTGCTGCCAGCATCAGCTCATACACTTCCTTGACATTATCGATCGCCTCGAAGAAAGGCGTCAGCTGACGCTGTTCTAGTGCCGGGATAAGGGCACCGGTGTCGATCTTGCCGATGAGGATGTCTCCGCTTCCGTCCGCGTTGCACATGTATCCGGTTACCTCCAGGTTGACAACTGCCAGCTGCTTTTTCAAACGCCATGGCCTGGTACGAACTGCATAGAGACGCCTTTCCGATAATCCATAGCTCATGTCGATGTTCACCAGGGCGGCCATAAGGATACGCATCATAACCAGGCCAGCGAATACGGGCCATCCTTGATCAAACACTATCGAGCCCACAGGTGTGTGCCGCACGAAGACGGCGATAAGGACGATCGGTGCCAACACCCACAATTCAATGCGAAAGTGCTCGCGTGCCATCTTGGGGATATAAAAACGCCCGGGTCGTTCGCACCAGAGCAGTCGTTCACCAGGATCGAGCAGCGGCTCTATGACGACGCGCGCCGCCGCAGCGCGTCTTTGGCCGCCGTCGTCAGTAACGCGCGCGGGTTGACCACCGTTGTCCACTGTGGGAGAGCGTTCGTGTCGGCGTCGCGCGCTACCCTTAAGCACAGGGCTTGCGTTCCACGTTCAACGCAAAGACATGAAACACGGTGAAGTATCACGCCTGCAACGCCTGCCATTGTCGGAAAATCAGTGTCGCAGCGCGGATGATCCCGGGTCGGGCAAGGGGCGGGATTTAGCAACCGGCGAAATCACGAACGCATGATGACGCACGAAGCGCAAGATCAGGCGTCGCTTTTCGACACGGTCTACACAGCCTATAAAGAGTTCATCAATCCACCGCTTGCCCGATTTATGAAAATGGCGGGAGCGGGCGTTGAGGTCGAATCGCGCGGTTGCCGCATTTACGATCATACCGGCAAGTCGTATCTCGATTTTTGTGGCGGCTACGGTGTCTTCACGTTGGGCTACCTGCACCCGCGCGTGGTCGCGGCCGTGCGCGAACAGCTGGATCACATGGCGCTTTCCTCACGCGTGTTCTTCAATGCGAAGACCGCGGCACTGGCAAAAGCGCTTGCCGATCTCGCGCCGGGCGATCTTTCGATCACCTTTTTCTCCAATAGCGGCACGGAAGCGGTCGAGGCCGCGCTCAAGCTCGCGCGGCTTTCCACCAAACGCAAGCACATCGTGTCCACGTTCAATGGCTATCACGGCAAGACCATGGGAAGTCTTACCGCGACCGGCCGGGACGTTTTCAAGCAGAAGTTCGAACCGCTCGTCCCTGAATTCGAGCATGTTCCGTTCGGAGAATTGACAGCACTCGACCGGGCCCTTGAAGGTGCGGCCGCATTCATCGTGGAGCCTGTCCAATGCGAGGGCGGCGTCATCATCCCACCCGATGGATACCTCAAAGGCGCACGCGACCTGTGCACCAAACACGGCGCGCTGTTCATCGCGGATGAAGTGCAAACGGGGCTCGGCCGCACGGGGTATCTGTGGGGCGTCGATGCCGAAGATGTCGAGCCCGACATCATGACGGTCGCCAAAGGTCTTTCCGGCGGCGTCATCCCGATCGGCGCGACGATCGCCAACCATGATGTGTGGATGTGTGCGTTCGGCGACGCACCACTGCTGCACACATCCACCTTCGGTGGCAACCCGCTGGCCTGTGCTGCTGGGTTAGCTGCGCTCGAAGTGCTCGTCGATGAGAACCTCGTCGAGAAGTCGCGGCTGCAAGGCGCCTACCTGCTCGAACGCGCGCAGGCACTCGCGCGCAAGCATCCAGAGGTCATCGCGACCGTTCGTGGACGCGGCCTTGTCGTCGGACTCGAATTGCATCACGAGGGATACGGCGGGGTCATCATCCCGGAGTCGCTCAAGCGCGGACTCACCGCTGCCTATACGCTCAACCAGCAACGCGTCATTCGCCTGGAACCGCCGCTCATCGTCAGCCGCGCTGAGATCGATGAGGCCATCGGCATCCTCGACGAAGCGGTCGCCAAAGCCCACGACAAGCTCGGAGCGCTGACCGCCTGATGCCCTACGTCGAGACCTCGATCGAGATCAAGGCGCCGCGCCAACAGATCTACGAACTCGCGAAGGACATGGAGCACTATCCTGACTTCATGCCCGACGTCGAATACGTGAAGATCCTCAATCGCGATGGCAACAGCACCACGACGCGATGGAAGACGCTTGTCGAGGAAGCGCCGATTGAATGGACGGAGATCGATGTCTTCGACGATGCGCGCACGCGCATCGATTACCGGCTTATCGAAGGCGACCTGGACAAGTTCGAAGGTGCGTGGACTTTCGATGAGACGAATGGCGTGACAAAAGTCGTGCTCGGTGTCGATTACGACTTCGGCGTGCCCACGCTCGCTGAACTTATCGGACCGATCTTGCGCAAGAAAGTCGAAGAGAACTCGCTCATGATGCTGCAGGCGCTCAAAGACCGCTGCGAAGGGCGGCAGAAGTAACCATCGCCGCGGCACGCAAGCCAGGACAGGCCCCCAGCCCCTGCGAACGTTCGCAACTCCCGGATTCCCATATTCCGAGGTTGCTTGGTGCGTAAATTCGGTTTCATCATCCACCCGCTTTCCTACGACGACGTGTTGCGCTACGAGCCGAAAGCGGCTGGTAAGGGCACGCCGCTCATCCGCAAGATCCTCGAGTGGATGCCTGCGTACGTGGTGTCGGAAGTCACGGGCGTGCGCAGCCGCACGGGTGAAGAGATCATGGGCTACTTCATCGGCGTGCCGCTCATGCCGGATCAGTTCTTGGAGTTGCCGCGCGCCGAGGTGATGGATCGTATCATCCGCGGCGCGAACATCGCGGCGGAACTCGGATGCGGCATCGTGGGACTGGGCGGCTTCACCGCAGTCGTCGGCGACGGTGGTCCGACGGTCGCCGAGAACACGACGATCGCCGTGACCTCGGGCAATTCCTACACGATCGCCGCTGCTATGCAAAGTCTCTTCCGCGGCGCCCGCGAGATGGACGTCGACTTGCAGACCGCGCACGCGGTGGTCATCGGCGCCACCGGCAGCATCGGCTCTGCCTGCGCGCGCATCCTGGCAGACAAAGTCGCGCATGTCACGCTTGCGGCCCGCAATGCGACGCGCCTTGGTAAGCTCACGCACGCCATGCAGCCCCACGTCAGAGCCAAGCTCGGTTGGACGGTCGACATCCCCGATGCCGTGCGACATGCCGATCTCGTCCTCACCGCAACCGCGGCCACGTCGAGCGTCGTCGAACCAGAAGATCTCAAGGCCGGCGCGGTCGTCTGTGAGGTTTCGCTACCGCACGACGTTTCGCGCCGCGTCGCGACCGAGCGGGATGACGTGCTCGTCACCGAAGGCGGCAACATCAAGGTGCCGGGCGATGTCGATTTTCATTTCGATTTCGGTCTGCCGCCGAAGACGTCGCTTGCGTGCATGGCAGAGACGATGATCCTGACGCTTGAGAATCGCATGGTCAACTATTCGCTCGGGCGCGGCGTCAATCTCGACAAGGTGCTCGAGATCGAGCGGTTGGCGGAAAAGCACGGCTTTGAAGTCGCCGGCATGCGCGCGTTCGATAAGGAAGTGACGCCCGAGATGATCGTGCGCACGCGTGAGCGTGCCCGTGCCGCGCGCATCGCGGAGACCGAAGCAGCGGGGGTAGCGCTGCCATGAAGAAGATCGTTTCTGTCAGCTTGGGTGCATCGAGCCGCGATCATCGCGTCGAGGTCGAGTGGCTTGGCGAACAGCTCGATATCCGGCGCATCGGGTTTGACGGTTCGCTCGATCGCGCCATTGAAGCGTTGCACGCGCTGGATGGCGTCGTCGATGCGATCGGATTGGGCGGTATCGATGTGTACTTGTACGCCGGCCGCCACCGCTACGCGCTACGCGATGGGCTGCGCATGCTCGAGGCCGTCAAGGAAACGCCGGTGGTTGACGGCAGCGGGCTCAAGAACACGCTCGAGCGCGAGACGATCGCCTA
>JAFANK010000340.1 GCA_019232725.1 Vulcanimicrobiota bacterium
CGTGCGCCGAGTACTTTCTCTTTGACGCCGCCGATGGGCAACACCTGACCCGTGAGCGTCAGTTCGCCAGTCATCGCGATGCCGGAGTCGACCTTCTTGCCGGTGAGCGCTGAAACGAGCGACGTCGCCATGGCGATGCCCGCAGACGGGCCGTCTTTGGGCACGGCACCGGCGGGAACGTGGATGTGGATGTCGTGCTTATTGAAGTAATCTTCTTTGAGACCAAGCTCCGCCGAGCGGCTGCGCACAAATCCGAGCGCCGCTTGTGCTGACTCTTTCATGACGTCGCCAAGCTGGCCCGTGAGCGTGAGTTTGCCCGTGCCGGGCATGACTTTTGATTCGATGAACACGATGTCGCCGCCGACGGGCGTGACCACAAGGCCGGTCGCGACGCCCTCAGTGGCCGTGCGCCGTGCGACCTCGGCGTAAAAGCGTTGCTTGCCCAGATAATCGGCGACGTTTTCAGCCGTGACCTTGGCGACGTAGGCCGGCTTCTCGGCGACTTTGCGAGCGACTTTGCGTGCGATCGTCGCGATCTCGCGTTCCAGGTTGCGCACGCCCGCTTCGCGCGTGTAGTTCGCTGCGATCTCTTCGAGCGCGTCCTTGCTCATCGTGAGCTGCTTAGCCGTCAGGCCGTTGGCCGTCAGCTGCTTTGGCAGCAGGTACTTGCGTGCGATGGCGACCTTCTCGGCCTGCGTGTAGCCGGCGAGCGAGATGATCTCCATGCGATCGCGCAGCGCCGGTTGGATCGTGTCCAGCTGGTTGGCCGTCGCGATGAACAGCACGCGGCTCAGATCGAACGGCAGATCCAGGTAGTGGTCGCGAAACGTATTGTTCTGCTCAGGATCGAGCACTTCGAGCAGCGCCGATGACGGGTCGCCGCGGAAATCGGCGCCGACTTTGTCGATCTCGTCGATCATGATAAGCGGGTTCGCGGAGCCGGCGTCGCGGATGGCGCGGATGAACGTCCCCGGCATCGCGCCGATGTAGGTGCGCCGGTGGCCACGGATCTCGGCCTCGTCGCGCACGCCGCCGACCGACAAGCGGATGAACTTGCGGCCCATCGCGCGCGCGATCGACTTGCCCAGTGACGTCTTGCCGACACCGGGCGGCCCCACGAAACATAAGATGGGACCGGTCAGCGTGTTGCGCAGCTTGCGCACCGCGAGGTACTCGAGGATACGATCTTTGACTTTCTCCAGATCGTAATGGTCCTCGTCGAGGATCTTGCGCGCCGCTTCGATGTCCAGTGAGTCGTCGGTGGTCACAGACCACGGCAAGGTCACAAGCCAATCGAGGTACGTGCGGATGACCGAGTACTCAGGGCTCGCCGATGGGATCTTACCGAGCCGATCGAGTTCTCGCAGCGCCGCCTTGTTCGCGTCTTCGGGCATCTTGGCGGCTTCGATCTTCTGCCGCAACTCGTTGACGTCAGCTTGCGCTGGATCGGTCTCGCCCAATTCTTCTTGGATGGCTTTGAGCTGCTGGCGCAGGTAGTACTCGCGCTGGCTCTTGTCCATCTCTTTTTGGATGTCGGTCTGTATCTTGTGGCCGAGCTCGACCACCTCGAGCTCGCGCGCCATAAATGCGGTAAGCATGCGCATACGCGCGTGCGTGTCGCGCTCTTCGAGCACGGCCTGCTTGTCGGGAGTATCTAGACGCATCGTGGACGCGATGAAGTACGTCAGCATATTGGGGTCGGCGATGTTATTCACCTCGAGCTCGAGCTCGCGTGGTGCTGACGGCAGATATGATAATAGCTTGGAGTACTGGGAGGCCAAGTTGCGCGACATGGCAGTCAGCTCGTCGCTCTCGACCGTGATCTCTTCGAGCTGCTCGACCTTGGCGATGAGGTAGGGTTCGGCTTGCGTGAACTCGGTGATCTTAAACGGCACCGTGCCTGAAATGATGCAGCGCAGCGTGCCGTCCGGCACGCGAATCATCTTCTGGATGATGGCCACGGTGCCGACCGTGTAGACGTCATCCGGTGTGGGTGGCGACGCATCGCGATCGCGCAGTGCGACGACGCCGACCGGTTCGCCCGACCGCAGCGCGTCTTCCACGAGTTTGATGCCATGCGGCTTGGTCACGGCGAGCGGCATGACGGTGTTGGGGAACAACACGGCCTCTTGCAACGGCAAGATCGCGAGCTGCGCCGGGATCGTCGTGCCGGGGCCCGTACGCGGCACGGTCGTGGTCTGATCGGCCATCAGCTACGCCCCCGGACGACCATGCGGATCTCCGTGCGGTTGACGGGCAAGACGGACGAGCGCGAGGCCACGGGGAGTTTCACGGTCAGCATGCCGCCTTGATATTCGGCCCTCGCGTGTGCAACAGCGACCGCGGTCGGCAGCTGGATCTTCTTGAAGAAATAGCCGCGTTCGATCTCTTTTTGGAGCACGTCGACGCAACCATGCGCGAAGCTTTGTCGCACGCCGGCAAGATACAACGTCCGGCCTTCGACGACGAGCTTGATATTGTCGCGCTCGACGCCGGCAAGCTCGACCGCCACGACGATCAGCGAGCCGCCGTCGGTGACGTAGACATCGGCGTTCGGGTTGAACGAGCCGCGCCGGGCATGGCTTGTCAGGGGCAGACTGAGCTCGGCGAACATCCTGTCGAATTCGCGAAAAAGGTCGTCGGGATACATGCGTCCTTAAGCTCTCGAAATTGGTGGAATTGGTATCTTCGTCACACTCTTGTGGCCTACCCCCCGCAGGCGTGTCTGAGGTGGTCGCAGCTCCTCCGCTGCATTGTGTGCGTTCCGATAATGTTTGTGGGGAGGCTTCCTTTTTGAGTCAGGCTTTTCGCATCGAGACATTGGATCGTTCCGGAAGGTGGTACCTCACCCCAGGCGCGCGGTCCATTTACGACTTACGCATCAGAAACGATTCGAAAAACGCGGTTGCGTGCTCGCTTATCGTTGACGAGCCCGCGATCGGCGTCAGCGTTGATCCGGCTGTGCTCTCACTCGACGGCCACGAAGTGAGAACGGTCACAGTCACCTTCGCAGCAGACGCGACAGCGGGGCGTGCGCATTCAGCTCGGCTCACACTGCGCGCAGATGATGGCAGCGTGCTGGCCACCTTCGAGCATCCGCTCGTCGTCACCGGCGGCACCGATTGCAGCATTGCGATGGCGTATAAAGATGTCATCGTCGAGGCGGGCGAGCTGCGTGGGTTTCAGGTGGCATGCAGCGTACGCAGCCAAAGCGAAGGGACGTCGACCTTCCAAGTGTCGTTGTCCGAACACCCGGCGCTCTCGGTTCCTGCGTTACCGCCGATCTCGCTTGAGCCGGGCCAGTTAGGTGAGATGATCGTTCCGATCCATTGGAATCGAAACGTCAAAGATGAGGGCGGTTGGAATCACCCACTGATCATCGAGGCGGCCGTTCCTGTCTCCAACGGGCGGCGTACGAGCCGCATGCGCTGGGAAGCCATCGAGTTGCAGCTCGACCCTTTCCTCAAGAACGGCGCAGCGAAGATGAACGTCACCGTCTCGAGCAGCGCTCAGGCGCAAGCGCCGGCACCGGTCGACGTCGCGCCGGCACCGGCAAAGGCCGACGTCGCTCCAGCGCCGGTCGAAGTTTCTACCGCGGCGCCAAGCGCGGCCGCTCCCTCGCCGGATGTTGAAAAAGCAGCTGCAGCACATCCAACGACTCAGCCAGCCAGTGAACCATCTTCTGCACCAGTAGAAAACAAAACCGCAGTTTCAACGCCCGCGGTGGAAGCGCAAACCGTAGCTTCAGCACCAGCTAAAGAACTCGCCGCCGCGGCAGCTTCTTCAATCGCAGCCACGGCGCCCGCCCCGCGCATGCCCGCCCCTGCGTTATTGATGTTGAACGGTCACACACAGCTCTTAATGCTTGCGGCGCCTGTCGACGTCAAAGAATCACCCCGCGCGGCAGCCGTGGCGCCCGCGGCAACGGCTCGGGTCGATGGGATGATCGCGACCGCTGCACCGGCCACAAACTCTGGCGAAACGATAGAACTGCCGCTGTTCGTAGATCTCGGCTCTGCTAAACCTCCGACTTCACCCGCAAGCAACGGTAAAGCAGAGATCGCAGCGCAACCGCCTGACGCACCCGCGCCGCCCGTAGCGCCCGAGCGGACGACCGAGACTGCGACTGCGGCGCCTGCTCCAACACCTGAGATTCCGACTCCCGCTCAGCCGGCAGTGTCAAGCGCTCAGCCGGCTACACCGCCGACCAAGGCATCTGTGCCCGCACCAGAAGCGACCACTCCGACGCCTGTGGCGCCTGAGCCAGTCGTTCAGCAAGTCGCGCAAAGTGCTCAACCGCCTGACGCGGCAGGTACCGTTTCAACGGCCGCGCCAACGAGCGAAACACACGCGCGAACGAGCGAAGCGCCACCGAGCAAAACACAAGCGCCATCACCGAGCACAGCACCCGTTGCTCAACCGTCGCCTGTTAAGCCGACTGTTACGTGGACGATCAAAACGGGTACCGATGAGGCGCC
>JAFANK010000091.1 GCA_019232725.1 Vulcanimicrobiota bacterium
TACCTGCCCCACAAGTGATGCGCACTTCGACCTTTTCCATCGTGGCATTCGACGCTACAGCAAACGAGCTCGGCGTGGCGGTACAATCGAAATTTCTCGCCGTCGGTTCGGTCGTGCCATGGGTCATCGGCGGTGTGGGTGCCATCGCCACGCAGGCCTGGGCAAATACGACGTACGGTTCTCGAGGGCTGGATCTGCTAGAGGCCGGACACGATCCAACAACCGTCATCGGCATGCTGACGGAAACCGATGAGCACCGTGAGGAACGCCAGGTCGGCATTGTCGACTCGCTCGGGCGTTCCGCCACCTTTACCGGTAAGGAATGTGTGGACTGGGCCGGATGTACGGCTGGCGCCGGCTACGCAGCGCAAGGCAATATTTTGGCCGGACCACTTGTCGTGAAGAACATGGCGGACGCTTATGAGAATGCCAAAGGCTGCCTCGCAGACAGGCTTGTGGGGGCGTTGCGCGCTGCGCAGGCAGCCGGCGGCGACCGCCGCGGCAAACAGAGTGCCGCGCTGTACATCGCTAAGCCAGACGGTGGCTACGGTGGCTTCAACGACCGCTACGTAGATCTCAGGGTCGACGATCACCCTGAGCCCATCGAGGAGCTCGCTCGACTGCTCGAGCTGCACAAACTGTATTTCTTCAAAGCTGCGCCGGCCGACGTTATCACCATTGACGGGGCGCTCGGCGCTGAGCTGTGCGCATTGCTGCGAAAGACAGGACGTCTGAAAGAAAGCTCGGCGTTCGATGAGACGGCGCGACGTGCGCTTGTCGAGTTCATGCATGCTGAGAACCTTGAGAACCGCGTGCGCGACGATGGAACGGTCGACCGGCAGACACTTGAATATCTGCGCACCTACGCCAGCCGGTGAGCGTTCGCGATTGGCTGCGAGGGCTGCCGAAAGCCGAGCTGCACGTCCACCTGGAAGGAACAGTGACGCCCGAGCTCTACACACGTATCGCGAAGCGCAACGGCGCGCAAATCCCCAAAGATCCGCGCTCGCTCTTTAATTGCCATGATTTTGGGTCGTTCTTAAACGCGATTGTCACGGTTGTCAAGACACTATGCAGACCACAAGACTTCGCTGATATCGCCGCAGAGTATCTCGTGCAGTCCCGCCAACAAGGCGTCCGACATGTGGAGTTCATGTTCTCGCCGGCCAGCATTCGTCATTTTCATGCTGAGGCCGATCCCGCAGTGATCGCCACTGCTATCCACGAGGAGTGCCGGCGTGCGAAAGCAGCAAGCGGCATCTCAAGCTCGATTGTCTTCGATATGGTTCGTAACTTAGGTGAAGATGCCGCGATGATGGACATCGATCTCGCGATCAAATGCCGTAACCTCGGTGTCGCCGGCGTCGGTCTCGGAGGGGACGAGCGGCGTTTCCCGGCGCGTGATTTCGTGCGCGTTTTCGAGCGAGCGCAAAGTATTGGACTGCGCCGCACAGTGCACGCCGGGGAGACCGGTGACAGCGCGAGCATCGTCGACGCCGTCGAGTTGCTGCGTGCTGAGCGGATCGGACACGGCGTCGCCGCTGCGGGCCAGCCGGATATCCAGCGGCGCCTGCGCGAGCTAAAGGTGACGATTGATGCGTGCCCGACGAGCAATGCCGTCACCGGAGCATGGGGCCGCGTCACGCCACATCCGCTCGAGGAATTCATGCACGCCGGCATTCCTGTGTCGCTCTCGAGTGACGATCCGTCGTTTTTTGGCTGCTCGCTGCTTGGTGAGTACGAAGCGCTTGCCGAGCAGGGCTTTTCGAACGCGCAGCTTGCCCAAATCGCGCGCGCGAGCTTCACATCATCGTTCGCCGATGAAAAAGAAAAACGCATCTGGCTGAGCGAGCTGGATGCGTACCTCTCACAAACTTAAGACGGGCAGCCCGCAAGGCCACCCGTCGTCTGATTCCGCTTAGCGTGGTGCTCCTGGACTGACCCGGTAGGCAACGATCTTGCCGTCGCCGTCCAGCCGCATCTGCACCGTCATGTCACCGTTGTCGAACTTCGCGTCGAATGTATACCGTCGCGCCGGTGCATCGGTATCCGTCTCCGTTAAGCCCTGCAGGTTGCCCATCGTGTGCATCTCATCGGAGAGCACACCCAGGCTTCCGCGGGTGACTTGCGGCGACAGCGTTGTGCTCATGTTCGCGGTCACCGACTCCATGTCGTTGTTGTAGACCGCCCGGGTGACATTCTCAGCGAGTTTTTGCTGATCGCTGCCGCTGTTGCCGCTTGCACCGCTGCACGCGACGAGCCCGAGTGCCAGTGACGCAACCAATGCCATTATGTAGTGTCGCATGTGCCCTCCGTTGTTAGAATACGCCCCAACCGTACGAGATCATCTGCGCTGAGTGGTTGCCCGCCGGTGCCTTGGGTGGTGTCGGGTGATGCGCCACGGCGACGGGTGCAGGAGCCGACTGGACTTGCACGCCCATCTGCGACAGCGCGACCTTTTGCTGATCGATGATCTGGTCTTTGACCGCGACCTCATGGCGAAGCTCATCGTTCACAGCCACCTGGTTGTCGTAGGCGCGAACCTCAGCCTTGTACGCGGCTTGCGCGTCATCTCGTTGCGAGGCAAGTGACGCTTCTTTTTGCGCGTCCTCAGCGTACTTTTGATGAACCTTCTTATTATGGTTGATGATGATCAACGTGCCCGCTGCCGCGCCGATCCCCAGCAGAATATTGCGGGTGCTCGCTGCACCGTCGGCTAGGGCTTGAGGAGCCGGAGCCATCGATGCGAGGAAGGCTGCCACTAATGCGGCTGCCACCAAAGCTTTTGTCTTCATAAGAATGCGTGTTTACCTCCGCATCTCGTACAACGCATACTGTATTGCCGGGGTTACGGTCTAGTAATCGGCACGCCCGCCTCCGTCCCGCAATGTGACTCAAGTCATCAGTAAGACCTAGCAATGACGGGCTTGCTACCTCCGGCACAAGGGCAACCTAGAACAGCATGCATGCGAGCCTAACCGTCGAATAAGGCTTGCCTAACATGAACAACTCCGCGCTGAAGTTCCCGCCCTCACCTGCATCGCCAGGACCTGAAGTAAGCCCCAATGTCGAGATGTATTTGAAGTCTGTCGTGCGGTTGTATGACGGTCACGATCCGGTCTCAACATCGGCGATCGCAACTGAGCTTGCCATCTCACCTGCATCGGTATCGTCGATGCTCAAAAAGCTCGATGCAGATGGATACGTCGTGCACGAGGGACGGCTCGGAGTCATCCCGACGCCAGAGGGCGCGCGCATCGGTGCAGTGACGCTACGCCGGCAGCGTCTTGCAGAGCGACTCCTCGTCGATCATCTCGGCTTGCCCTGGGAGCATGCGGCCATTGAGGCATGTCGCATCGAGCATGCGATCTCTCCGACCGTGGAGACCTACTTGGCCCAGTTCCTTGGCGATCCGCAGACCTGCCCGCACGGTCATCCGATTCCTCGCCCCGATGGCCAGTTGTGGCAGCACGATCACGCGGTCGATCTGACGGATTTGCCGATCGCCGTACCGGCGCACGTGCTCGAGGTCAAGCATGACATTCCCGAGCTGTTGCGCTTCCTCGGTGAGATCGGCTTGCGCCCGGGCGTCCACGTGACGGTCAAGCATCGCGAGCCGGCAGCGGGTGTGGTCACGATCGACATCGATGGACACGAGCACACCGTGAGCGCGCAGCTTGCCGGCGACATCCGCGTGCGCCAGCCCGCCGCAGCCAAATCTAAACCGAGAGTGCAACAGATCCGGTGAAGCTCGCGATCGCACGGCTCGCATTGGCCGCAGTGGCGATCATCGCACTGGCGGCCCGAGTACAAGCCGCTGTTCCGGCGCAACCCGCCTCTGCGTACGAACCGTACCGCGCGCAAGCGGAAGCGCAGGCAACGCGTGCATTCGATCTGCTTCCCTCTTTGCCGCCGGTTCCGAGTGGCAACATCAAGACGTATTACATCTTCGCCGAAGTCAAGCCGTGGGAAGTCGCCCCCGGCATCGTCACGCAAGCGTGGACTTACAATGGCACCGTGCCCGGTCCCACGATTCATGTGCGCCAAGGCGACCGCGTGCGCGTCGTGCTTGTCAACGATCTGCCGGCACCCACCACCGTTCACTTCCACGGTCTGCCGGTGGATCCGGATATGGACGGCGTGCCCGGGATGAGCCAGAACGCCGTGCAGCCCGGCCAGTCATTTGTCTACGAGTTCACGGCACGCGACGCGGGGACGTACATCTACCATACGCATTTTGATGACCTCAACCAGCTCGACCGCGGCTTGTATGGTGCCGTCGTCGTCGATGAGGCCAAGCCGCAAACCCATTATAACCGTGACTATCTGATGCTGCTTTCATCCTGGCGCATCATCTCCGATACCGAGAACTACTTCAGCATCAACGGCAAGAGCTATCCGCTTACCAAGCCGTATCTGGTCGCACGAGGCGATCGCGTCCGCATCCGCGAGATCAATATCAGCGGTACCGAGTTCCATACCATGCACGTGCACGGCCATCGCTTCCAAGTGGTGGCGATCGACGGACAGACGGTCGCGCCGCAAAACCGGCAATCCATGGTAACCCTCACCATCGGACCGGGTGAGACGCGCGACATCGCTTTTATGGCTAACGCCAAGCCGGGCACCTGGATGGTGCACTGTCACGTGCTCGACCACCTCATGAATGGTCCGGTCGGACCCGGCGGGCTGATGACGGCGGTGCAATACAACGGTGCGCCTGATAACACTGGGCTCGCAAGCTCCGCCAACACGATGAGCATGTCGCCTGGCGGCATGGGAACTGGAGCCGGCAGGTCGCCGCCTGAGCTGCACGACCTCACTGTGTACATCCTTGGCGCGATCGCCGGCTTGACGATCTTTTTGGGCTTGCCGTTTGCGGCGATGAAGAAGATCTCACCGCGCGGCATAGCGTTGCTCAATGCGATCGCGGTCGGCGTCTTATTCTTCCTGCTCTACGACATCTTGCGTCAAGCAAGCGACCCGGTCGAAGATGCATTGCACAAGCTACAGCTTGGAGCGCCGCCTGCGCAATTCTATACGCTGCTCGCGACGTATCTCGGCGGTCTTGCGGTCGGGCTGCTCAGCCTGGTGTTCTTCTCGCGCAGTTTTATCGCGCGCACGCCGCTGGGCACCTTAAGCCCGCTCGGACTGGCAACCATGATCGCGGCGGGGATCGGCTTGCACAACTTCAGTGAAGGGCTCGCTATCGGGCAATCTGCTGCCACGGGTGCGATTCAACTTGCGCTGTTGCTCATCATCGGCTTCGGCTTGCACAACATGACCGAGGGTTTTGGCATCGCAGCACCGCTCGCAGGATCGGGCGCCGCGAGCGCGGGGACGATAATCAGGCTCGGTCTCATCGGTGGCGGCCCGACGTTTGTGGGCACGCTCATCGGCTACCACTTCGTGTCGCCGTTGCTGTCCGTGCTGTTTCTCACGCTAGCCGCGGGCGCCATCATCTACGTGATCAGCGAGATGACCAACGTCGGGGCGAAAATCGGCTTCAAAGAGCTCGCCACCCTTGGCGTCTTCATCGGCTTCGCAATGGGTCTGGGGACAGATCTTATCCTCAGTGCCGCCGGCGCCTAACGCCTACTGATCGTCAGACCGCGTTTTGGCCGCTTCGGCAAGATTCTTGACGACCGTTGCGTCGGCCAACGTCGTGGTATCGCCAAGCGGACGGTCTTCCATCACATCGCGCAGCAGCCGGCGCATGATCTTGCCCGAGCGCGTCTTGGGCAGCTCGGGAGTGAACGTGATGTATTTGGGCCGCGCGAACGCGCCGATCTTGGACGCCACATGTTTGCGCAGTTCGTCGGCATCGACCGTCGACCCAATGCCGCCGCTCTTGAGCGTGACGAAGGCCGCTATCGCCTCGCCCGTGATCTCGTCTTTTTTCGATACGACCGCAGCCTCTGCGACACCCGGATGGTCGACGAACGCGCTCTCCACCTCAGTTGTGGAGATGCGATGGCCCGAGACGTTCATGACGTCGTCGACGCGGCCGAGCAGCCAGTAATACCCTTCCGCGTCTCGCTTGCAGCCGTCAGCCGGGAAGTAGTAGCCTTGTTTGGCAAAGCGGCTCCAGTACGTCTGCAGATAGCGGTCGTGCGCTTTCCAGAGCGTGCGCAGCATCGCCGGCCACGGTTTTGTGATAACGATATAGCCACCGCCGCCAAGCGGCACGGAATTGCCTTGTGTGTCGACGACATCGGCGAAGACACCGGGGAACGGGAAGGTCGCCGATCCCGGTTTGGTTGCGGTGATGCCCGGCAAGGGCGTGATCAAAATCATGCCGGTCTCCGTCTGCCACCAGGTATCGACCACAGGACAGCGCCCGCCGCCGATGTGCTGCTGATACCAGATCCAGGCTTCGGGGTTGATCGGTTCGCCGACACTGCCGATCAGCCGGAGCGATGACAGGTCGTGACGCGCCGGATATTCCGGTCCCCACTTCATGAAAGTGCGGATCGCGGTCGGCGCCGTGTAGCAGATGGTGATCTTATACTTCTCGACGATCGCCCAAAAACGGTCCTTATCAGGGAAGTCGGGTGTGCCTTCGTAGATGACGCTCGTCGTGCGGTTGGCAAGCGGCCCATACACGATGTATGAGTGGCCCGTGACCCAGCCGATGTCCGCCGTGCACCAATACACATCAGTGTCGGGCTTGATGTCGAAGACGACGCGGTGCGTGGACGCGACGCCCGTCAGATAGCCGCCGGTCGTATGCACGATACCCTTCGGTTTCGCCGTCGTGCCGCTTGAGTACAAGATGTAGAGCACATCTTCCGCATCCATGCGCTCGGGGTCACAGGTCGTTGCTTGCCGGTCGACGATATCGTGGTACCAAATATCGCGCTGCGCATCCCAATCGACCGGATCCCCGATGCGGCGCAGGACGATACAATGCTCGATACAGGGCGTGCTGTCCACGGCATCATCGGCGATCTTCTTGAGCTGAATCTTCCCGCCCCGGCGCCATCCTTGATCTTGCGTGATGAGCACCTTGCATTCACCGTCGAGAATGCGATCGCGCAGACTGTCGGCTGAGAAACCGCCGAACACGACCGAGTGGATGGCGCCGATGCGCGCGCACGCCAAGAGCGCGACCGGCAGCTGCGGCACCATGCCCATGTAGATCGCGACGCGATCGCCTTTGCGCACGCCGAGCTCTTTGAGCGCATTGGCCAAGCGGCATGTCTCGTGCAGCAACCCTTCGTAGGTGATCGTCCGCGCGTCACCGGGCTCGCCTTCCCAATAATACGCGACCTGGCTTCCGTGGCCGTCCGTCACGTGGCGGTCGAGACAATTGTGGCTGACGTTGAGCTTGCCGCCATCGAACCAGCGGGCGACCTTGCTCTTGTCATCCCACTGCAGTACCGCACGCCAACGATCGAACCACGCAAGCCGCTCCGCTTCGCTCTCCCAAAAGCGCTGGTAATCAGCAGACGCACGTGCATAGATCTCCGGATCGCGAACGTTGGCCTGCGCGGCAAACGCCGCAGGCGGCGGGAAGGTCCGGCCCTCAGCGAACAACGCCTCGATAGCTGGTCCGTCGTGGTCTGTCATGGCAGATGATCTCCGCGTTCGTATTCCTGGCGCGACTGGCGCGGGTCATTCGCTGCAATTGCGCGAACTCTTGCGCCTGCCGCAGACGATACGCGCGAAGGAGCAACGCACGATGGCCACCCGTGTCGCGACACAACAAAAAACTGACGTCCAGGGTCAATTGGATGGCAAGACCGCCGTGATCACGGGCGCCGGGCGCGGAATCGGGAAGGCGATCGCGACGGCCTTCGCGCGCGCGGGCGCCTGCAGCATCTTCGTCGTGCGCGACCGCGAGCTTGGTGAGGCGCTCGCCGAGGAACAGCGCACGCAAGGGTATACGGCCGACTGCGGAGTGGCAGACGTCACCGATGCGAGTCAGATCTCGATGCTTGTGCTCGACCTGATGCAACGACACCCCGTCATTGACGTCCTCGTCAACAATGCCGGCATCTTCTTGGATGCAGATCGCCACATGCGCCCATCGGAGAGCGACCCATTGATCATGGAGGAGACCTGGAATACGAACGTCCTCGGGGTTGTCCGCATGTGCAGCGCGTTCATTCCGCACATGCCGAAAGGCGGGCGCATCATCAACGTTTCGTCCACGATGGGCCAGCTCGCGGGTGAACCACAAGCGCGTGGCCCCGCCTACAGCACGAGCAAGGCTGCGCTGAACATGTACACGCAGATGCTCGCTGCGGACCTGAGCGACCGCAACATCATGGTGGACTCGTTCCATCCGGGTTGGGTCAAGACAGACATGGGTGGGCCGCGCGCGACGGTCGAACCAGAGGATGCTGCAAAGACGGCACTCTTTTTGGCAGCGCGTCCGCACAGCACCGAGACCGGCTTGTTCTGGAAGGGCACGACGCCGACTGAGTGGTGAAATAGTCGCCGTTCTTCAGACTGTTCTCAGGAATGGGCAAGGCAGCTGCCCCACGGCGTGCGAAGCCACCAACCTCTTCCATCATCTCTCCAACCCGATTGAAGGAACATCTCCCATGCGCCTGATCGCGCTCGTGCTGGCAGCGCTGCTGCTCTGGGGCATCGCATCGCCCATCGCACCGGCGGCTGCTATGTCGACGGCGAAAGAAGTGGCGCTCGGCGCGGGCATCAGCAAGGAGATCGATGACGAGAACGTGCTCATCACCGATCCGTTCTTGGTGAATTGGGTGAATGGGGTTGGCGGGAAGCTGGCCGCCAACCGGTACCGCCAAGACATCAATTACCAGTTCGAGATCCTCGATACCGATGAGGTCAACGCCTTCGCCCTGCCAGGCGGCTTCATGCACGCCGACATGGGCCTGTTGAATTTCGTCGGTTCAGATGATGAGCTCGCCGCCGTGCTTGGCCACGAGATGGGCCACGTCGAGCGGCGCCACGTCGTGACGCTCCAAGAGAAGCAGAATATCCTGGGCATCCTCATCGGAGTCATCTCCATTCTGTCGCCGATCGCCGCGGCATTGGGCGGGTACGGCGGCGATCTCGTGGCCTACAAATTCTCTCGCCAAGATGAGCTGCAAGCCGACCAATACGGTCTTTTGCTCATGACCCGCGCCGGCTACGATCCGCAAGGCGCCGTTGACCTCATGGCCCACCTCGGCAAGCTCGAGGCAGACGAAGGAGAAAGCCGGGCGGACAAGGCGATGGAGGATCACCCGCCGCCGGCCGATCGCATCGCGCACCTTCAGGGCTATCCGGAACTTGACAACCCGCCCGCCTCGCAGATCATCGAGGATGCGATTCACGATCAAAGCGAAGGCCGCTACGCGTACGCGCGCGCTCGCTTCGCGCTTGCACTCTCGAAGGCGCCGGGCAACACGCTGGCGCTCGAGCACGTCAAGCAGATCGACATCGCCATGAAGGAATCCGGCCCTCCAGGCATGTTGCACGAGCGATCCGTGGCCTACACCATGTCCATCGACGCGTTCAGTCTGGGCGATATCGCAACACGGATCGCCAAGGCGCAAGCCATTGCAACCGATGACGCGCGCCTGGCCGCACAACGCGCACGGGGCATGGGTAACGATCTACGCTCGCTCAACAATCAGCTCAACGAGCAGCAGAGCGGCATCCCCAACCTCGGCTCGCCGAAGAAGAAGGGCAACAACCTCAGCCTTGCGATCGATGGGCTCAATCGGCTTACCCGCGACATCAACGGCGTGCTCGACAACAGCTCCGATGTGCTTTCGAGCGCCCCCGGCTTGGCCGCGGATAACCTGCAACCCATCAAAGACATGTCCACGGCGATCAGCAACGGACCGCCGACCGAGAAGACCCGCGCGCTCTTGCCGTATTATCCGTCGCTTGCCGCGAGTCTCTCGGAGGGAGCGGACCAATTCGTGAACGGCGTCGACGACGCGCGCGCCTCGGTCTCGATGGGCTCTGACGCGGTGCGACCGCTGGCCGCATATTTCGCAGCGCTCAACGCGCTCGACACCACGACCGGCGACATCAGCACAAAGGATTGGCCCCGTGTCCAGGCCGCGCTCAACACGGCGCTCGGCGCCTGGGATGAGGCCTATAAGATGTCCGAGCGCGCAGCCAACTACACGTACGGCGCGCAGACGCGCACCCTCTCGGCCAACATCACGCTCCTCGACCTGTATTCGTCGAGCGAACGGTACGCAGCGTATAAGAAAGCCATGCAATTCCGCTTCGCCGGCGTGCAGATGCCCGAGTATGACGCGGTGCTGCGCTCTGGCATCACGCCGGGTGAGCTCGGCTGCGACGCCTGGTTGAGCTATGAGACCAAAGAGTCGATGTCAGCGCTCATGCGTACCGAACACGACGGTGGTCTCTCGTGCGCCGACCTCGCACTTGGCCGCAATCTCATGACCGAGTCGATGGAAATCGCCGAAGGCCTGCTCTACGAGGATTATATCGAGGTCCCAGAGACCGTGGTACCGATGGTGAACGTCGGGCATCCCACGCCAACGACGCCGCAACCGACGGTCACGCCCGCAGCACCGTCGTCACCCGGACACTAATCGATCCGATCACGCAGTTAACTCAAGCCGAGCTTATTCACTTCGCGACGAGCTCGGCGGGTTGCTCGACGCTTTGCGTTTGGTCCCTGCGCTGCGCCGCCAGCCCCATGACGAGCGCGACAAAGGCGAACAAACTGGAGACCGCTCCCGCCCACGGCGGCCCATAGCGTCCCAGCAGCGATGTCGATAAGGGCGGCATCGATACGCCTGACAAGTTGTCGAGCGCCGAGCTCACACCCAAAATCGTTCCTCGCTGGTTTTCCGGCGCGCCCGCGGTCAAGATCGACGACAGCGCGGGCCGCGCGATCGCCATGCCGATGCCGAACAGCAAAAACGTGGGCACCAAGGTCGCGACCGAGTGGACGAACGGCACGAGTAAGAACCCGGCGAGCGCACAGGCGATGCCGATATTCGAACTGCGCCGGTCGCCGATATTGTCGATGATGCGCGGGCCGGGGCCCAGCTGCATGATGACGCTGAGGACGCCGAAACTGGCGAAGAAGAAGCTCGAGCTCGCCGCATTGAATCCAAGCGCAGCTTGCAACAAGAGCGCGAAGACGCCGAACCAGGCGTACAGCGCAAGCGAGAAGGCCCACATCTGCAATAAGATGGGAGCGACAGCGGGATCCGCGAGCGACGCCCGGATGTGTGAGAGCGTCGCCACCTGGCTGCCTTCAGGGTTACGCGATTCGGGTAGCATGATGATCGTCACGATGAGCGTGACGAACTGCAGTGTCGCAGCCGCCAAGAACGGCGCTGAGAATCCAAAATGCTCGTAGAGCGTCCCACCTAACAGCGGGCCGAACACGATACCAGCCGAGAACGATGCGCCGACATACGAGAAGGCTCGGCCGCGCTGTTTGGGCTCGACGAGGTCGGCCACGTATGCTTGCGTGACGCTTAAGTTACCGCCCGAAGCCCCTTCAACGATGCGCGCGATGAAGACCATGCCGATGCTGTGCGCAAGGGCGAGCATGAACCAGCCGATGGTCGCGCCGATCTGGCTCACGATCAGCACTTTCTTCCGGCCGATGCGGTCGCTGACATTACCCCACAAGGGCCCCGCGAGGAACTGGCAGGCAGCAAACGTCGAGAACAACAGACCGACGACGAGGTCTGACGCGCCGAAATGTTTGACGAAGTACGGGAGGATCGGCAGCAATATGCTGAAGCCCAGAATATCGATGAAGGTGACGCCCAAGATGGGGAGGATCCGGGTCAGCATAGACGGTCATATGCATTGGCAGGACCGCCATCACACACCTGGGCGCGCGGCCTCTTGACGAGCATCACAGCTATGGTCCCTGTGCCGCAAGAGCGGCAAGGCATGGTAACGCGCTCGCCTGCTCGTTGTCTTATGAGCAGCCCCAGTGGCTGCAATCATCTTTTACACGACGAACGAGGCGAAAGACGACCATGTGGAGTGCCATCATCACAAGTGCGGCGACGATCGGAGCCGTGCTCTACTTGCAAGGACCGATTGTCGCATTGGGATTGACCGCGGTCAGCTCGATCGCATTGCTCATCGTGCTGCGCGCAAGTGAACAGCATACGTTCGCAAAGCCGGCTGGCATCGCCATCGCGCCGGGTAAGGACGATGAGGCGGATCTCTCGTTCCCACCGCTGCGACAAGTATCCTAAGAAAATACGCGGCGCGAGACGGACGCGCAGCGCCGCGCACGACATCCCAGAGCACCGGCGGGTGGCACAAGAAGCCACCCGTTTTGTTTTGTGCAAGAGGTCACTCAGGCGTCATGCCGTAAGCGCCGTCACGTGAACCATCCGCGACGATGGGCCGCTGCCGTCCTCCTCACGCTGGTTCTCCCCCTCATCATGCCCGCTGCCGCCGCTGCCATGGGGACGAGCGGCGCCACCACCCGGATTGGTCTGACGCTCCCCGGTATGACGCACCGCACGATCGACGTCGATGCGGCGACGCTCTTCCGCACGCTGATGAGCGATTTTTTCTCCCAGGATGATGGAACGCTCTACGTGCAGACCGGCGACATCCCCGCCATGTGGCTGCGCGACTCGTCCGCCCAGACGCTGCCCTACGTGCGCTTCGCGACAGCCTATCCCCAAGTCGCGGTGATCGCGAACGGCGTCATCCAGCGCAACGCGAAGAACGTCCTGACGTCACCCTACGCGAACGCCTTCACTGCCGGCTACCAGCTCTGGGAAGAGAAATGGGAGGTGGACTCACTCGCCTACATGATAGCGCTCGCATCGGTGTATTGGCGGACGACGAGCGACCGCGCGATGTACACGCAGCGCCTGCACTGGGCGTTCGAGCACATCGTCACCACCTACGAATGCGAGCAGCAGCACGATGTGTGCTCTGGCTACCGCTCGCGGTTTTTGGATAATCACGGCAGGGGTGCAGATCATGCCTACACCGGCATGATCTGGAGCGCGTTCCGGCCATCTGACGATCCGGTGCGTTACCCGTACAACATCCCCCAACAACTCTTCGCGGCGTATGAGCTCGAGCAGCTTGCGCACCTTGCGCTTGTCGGTTATAACGACGTGCCGCTTGCCGAGCGGGCGCGCGCGCTCGCGGCCGCCGTGCGGCTCGGAGTCGAGCGCTTCGGTGAGGTCTATGATTTCCGGCACGGCTGGATGTTCGCGTATGAGGTGGATGGCCTCGGCCACTCGGTGTTGATGGACGACGCAAACCTGCCCAATCTGCTGACGCTGCCGCTTCTAAATCTGATCCAACGTGATGATCCGCTCTACGTCAACTCGCGCAGCTTCTCGCTCTCGAGCGACAACCCGTACTGGTATCGCGGACAGTACGGCGATGGCCTGGGCAGTCCTCATACGCGTACTGGTTGGGTCTGGCCGCTTGGCATCATCGGTGAGGCGATGACGTCATTGACGCCCGAAGACCTCGCCGACCGGCTGGCGGAACTGCGCACGCTTGACGGTCAACGCGGTCTTTTCTATGAAAGCGTCGATCCGGACCGGCCCTGGCGCTACACGCGCGGTGATTTTGGCTGGGCCAATGCCTTATATGCGGAGCTTATTTTTCGCAGCGTCGCGTGGCTTGAACCAGCGCCAGACGAACGCCGGCTCGTACCCGGTCTGCTCGGTGCGACATACGAGACGCCGAAGGTGACGACACCCACGCAAGCGTGGGATGCGGCCGCGACGATCTATACCGCCCTACGGCAGATCCTGAGCGGCGGCTAAGAGACAGCCCCGCGTGTCACGACGTCTGCCTCGTCGAAGAGCGAGGCGCGGATCTTCTTGATGGCGCGACGCTGCACGCGCGAGATGTTCATCTGCGAGACGCCCAAACGGCGTGCGATTTCCGTCTGCGGCACTTCTTCATAGAAGCGCAAGTACACGACCAGGCGTTCCGTCGGGTCGAGCACCTCGCACGCACGTTTCAGGCTCGCGATATTCTCAAACGACGCCATATCGCCATCAGCAATGCCGATGCGCTCGGCCAAGCTCGTCGGCTTGGCATGGTGGTCCGTCGCCGAGGCATCGGCATCCAGCGAGTACGTCGTGTACGCGCGGCCGAGCTCTTGCGCTTCGATCACTTGCTCGCTCGAGACGCCCAGGCGACTCGCGATGTCATCGACGGTGGCCGAGCGTCCAAGTTCGACCGTCAGCGCCTCGGCTGTTCGCGTGACCGCGAGGTTGAGGTCTTGCAGTTTTCGCGGTACGTGCAAGGCCCAGCCTTTATCGCGGAAGTGGCGCTTGATCTCGCCGACGATCGTCGGCAAGGCGAACGTGATGAATTCAAACCCGCGCGACGCGTCGAAGCGGTCAATGGCCTTGAGCAGGCCGACCATGCCGACCTGGATCAGGTCTTCGAGCGGTTCTCCCCGGTAGGCAAAACGCGACGCGAGATAGCGGACCACACCGGTGTACGCGACGACGAGTTGCTCGCGCACTTCCGGTGACCGCGTTTGTGCGAATTCCGCCAGCAGCGCTTTGGCATGCGCGCGATCGAGCGCGAAATCGGCGCGAGGATGCCGCGATGTCGATGCCATTGTAGTGACCGCCTTTATGCGCCCCTGCGGATCCGCAGAGTGAGCCCGCCGCCTGGGGTCGCATCGAAGTCGACCTCATCGGCCAGACCACGGATGAGGAAAAGGCCGTCGACGAATGTCTTGTAACTCGACCCGTTGCGGTCGCGAGGCAGCTTGAGCGGGAACGTTGGATCGGTCAGCGTGATGTCGAGATGATCGTGGCTCAAGTCAAAGCGCAGATGCAATCGCCCCTGCGGAGCGCCGTACTGAATGGCGTACGACACCGCCTCCGCCACGATCACCTTGATGTCTTCGATCGTGTCGAACGGCATGCCGGCGCGGTAGGCGATGGCTGCGGCGGCAAGTCGCGCCACGCTCACCCAGACCGGATTTTTCGGTAGCTCGAGATCGATGGAGTCGTCCGAGAAGACGTCGGGCGTCATGCCGGCCTTCGCGGCTTTCAGGTTCGCGCTCATCGCGCCCTCGAACGTGGCCGCTGCTCGGGTGCGGGCGGCACTTTCGCGCCCGCTTCGCGCGCTTCCGATAGGCCGATCGCGATGGCTTGTTTGCGGCTTTTGACCGTGCGGCCTGAACGGCCGGAGTGCAGCTCGCCGCGCTTCATCTCGTGCATGGCGCGCTCGACCTTCTCGCTGGCTTTGGGGGAATATCTTCGGCTGGCATTCGAGCTACGGCCGTTTGGCTTGGCTTTTTTCGATCTGGCGGGCATACTATCTAGTCCCTCCGTCGTCAGCACTCGTCTGCACTCTGCTTTATACCCCCGGCGTGCGCGGCAGAATCCTCCAAACTCATGGTCGCCCCGTCCAACGGGACTTTGCAGTCCCGCTGCGCCTGTTTTGACGCTTGTCATATGGGTAGATGCACAAGTGGCGCACAGCTGTGTGCGCCTTTGACTGTCACGGGCGTTTGGATATCTCAGGTGGGTCGAGGCAGCAGTCTTCTAGCGGCGCGCAAGGTTCTTGGTAAGACTGTGAGAGCAGCCGTCGCTGCTGCGTGCACGCTCGTGATCGGGTTTGCCGTCGAGGACATGCGCCGTCGTGCTGTAAGCACGAAAGCCTCCGGCCGCTTGGAGGCGGGGGAGGAGGCGCAACGCGTCCGGCGTCTCGAGCGCATGAAAGCGGCGCTGCGCCGTGCTCAAGAGCGCTTGTCCGCGTTGAGCGAGGCGCTGCCCTTTGGCATGTGGGAGCTTGACGGCGCCGGGTCGCAGATCGTTCACGCGAGCGATAGCTATTGCCAACTGTTCGGCATGAACCTGGAAGAGATCGCCGCCCACGGCTGGCGCGAGCGCGTGCCACCCGACGACGCCGAGCGATTTCTCTCGGCCTGGAACGCTCGCGGGGACGATGATATCTTCGAAGGCGAGTATCGCGTTCACGCCGTAGACGGCAAGACCTACTGGATCTTGTCGCGCGGCATGCGGCTCACTGCGGCTGATGGCACGACGTCGTGGGCAGGGTTTAGCCTCGATATCACGCAGCGCAAGCGATCCGAACAGCGCATCTCGCTGCTCTCCGATCTCGGTCGCGTGCTTTCGCTGTCGCTTGAACCGCAGCCCATCCTCGAACGCGTCGCAGAATTGCTCGTGCCGCGTGTCGCCGATTGGTGTGCGATTGATCTCGCCGGCCGCGACCAGGGGATCGAGCGCGCCGTCCTCGTGCATCGCGACCGCGAACGCATGCGGGCCGCGCGTTGTTTGACCAACAGCGCGCAGTTAGCCGCACTACTCGGCACGGCCTCGGCGCGAGTCATCGCGTCGGGCGAGCCCATCTTGGTACGCTCGTTTCCGCGCGAGGTCCATCAGAGCGCGATGCTGTCGCCCGAGCAATTGGCCACTGCGCAAGCATTTCGTGCAGACTCAGTGATCGTGGTTCCGCTCATCGCACGCGACCAGACACTCGGATCGCTCACGGTTGCGGTCGACGATCCATGGCAGCGGTACGAATCCGACGACGTCGACTTCATGGGTATCGTCGGCCGCCGCGTCGCGCTCGCCTTCGACAACGCGCTCTTGTACGAACGCGAGCGGCGCGTCGCCGATATGTTCCAGCGCGCGTCGCTGCCGGCGAGCTTGCCGGCGATTCCCGGTATCGCTATCCATGCCCACTACGTGCCGGGTGCCAATGAAGCGCAAGTCGGCGGCGATTGGTACGACGCATTTCAATTGGCCGATGGTCGCATCGGGATTTCCATCGGCGACGTTGCGGGAAAAGGATTGCACGCCGCTTCGATCATGAGCACGGTGCGGCTCTTCATCCGTGCGACGGCGCTCGAGGGCCTTGCGCCCTCACTCGTGCTTGCCCGCGCAAATGCGTTGTTGCTCAACGACAAACCGACGATGGTGACCGCGCTTTTCGGCACTCTCGATCCCGAAGAGCTGACGTTCACATGTGCGGTCGCCGGGCATCCGCTGCCGGTTGTGGTGGATGCGGCCGGCGAAGCAACGACGGGTGTGCCGGTCGCGCCACCACTAGGCATCACCATCGACACGTCGTTCCCCGAGCAGACCTTCATGTTGCCGCTGGGTTCACTGATGGCCCTCTACACCGATGGCCTCGTCGAGAGCGCCGAGGATGCCCGCTACGGAGAAGCAGATCTCGTCAAGGCGGTGCGAGGAGCGCGAAGTGCGCATGACGCAAACCCTGCGGAGGGGATAGCCAAACTGCTGCTCGGTGATGCCCCGCCGTCCGACGATGTGGCAGTGCTCACCGTGCAGGCCGCAGCCAAACCGCTGCTCGAACTCGATCTGACGCTGCCGGCGCAGCCTGTGAGCAGCCGATTGTTCCGTCAGGCGCTGCGGCGGTTTTACCTGGCCGCCGGGGTCACCACGGACGCTATCCCGATGCTGCAGGTGGCGATGGGTGAAGCGATAACGAACTCCATCCAGCACGCGTATGGCGTCCAAGGAGGCGTGGTCAGGGTCCAAGGACGCGTAGAATCGGGAAGGCTTATCGTCGAAATCGCCGATACAGGACGGTGGCGCGGACCGCATGACGACGGCGGCGGTTACGGCCTGCAGATCGTTCGGAGCATTGTCAACGACGTCACCATCAACACAGATGAGCGAGGCACCATCATTAGAATGGTCCACCCCATCGGGAGATTCATCACATGACCAATCAAGCCGAATTCACGACCACGACCAGCGACGGCGTCATCGTCGTGGCCATCAAAGGCGAAGTCGATATCGCCAACGTCGACGAGCTGCGACTGTGTTTGGAGCAAGCGACGCGTGAGCGCGGCCCGGGTATCGTGGTCGATCTCACCGCGGCGTCGTATTTCGACAGCCGAACGATCGCCTTGCTTGCAGATTTCGCGACGAGAATGCGCGTGCACCGTCAGCGCGTTGCGGTCGTCGCTCCCAATGACGGCTTCGCAGCCCGCATCTTGCAGATCGCCGGTCTGCCGCTCATCGTTCCCGCATATCCGTCGCTCGCTGAAGCCCTCGGCGCCGTGAGGCAAGTCGCCGGCGCCTAAAGCCCCCACGTTTCGCGCGCCGGTCCGCGTCATCGTTTGAGCCTGCCCGGACGGGGAACAACCTGCCCAAGCGCGCACCGCGCAGTGGGAGGGACGTCAGATGATCCGCATAGTGCGCAAACGCCTGCAAACATGGCGATGAAACCGGTCACCTTTGCCGTTCCCAATTCCGTCAGCGCAGTGCTGTATGAGATCGAACGTCTTCGCCTCAACCGTAGTCTGAGCGAGCTCAGCTGCCGTCTGCTGCAGATGTTCTATGTCGTGGGCTGGGACGACGGCTTCATGGTCGTGGATCGGGGCGACGTCGGCGGGGCCCTCGGCGTTCGCACGCACGAATTGAATCGCGCGATCGCGGAGCTTGAAGCGCTGGATCTGATCGCGCTGCGCGCGCTCCCGCACGACGCTGCCGGACGTGACGTCGTGGAGATCCTCGCGATGTCGACTGCGGAGCACAGCGGCCTGCAGCAGATCTGCTGGTGGGACTATTATCGGGTTCAGCTCGCTGATTATTTCCTGGACCCAGGAGAAGAGCCTTAATCTCCGTCAGTCTGCGTCTTGGCGAGCATCTCGCGGACTGACTGACGTACGATCGCGGCGGCGTCTTCATCGCCCTTGCTCAAGGCCGCGAAGAAACTTTCGGCTTGTTCAAATGAGATCTGCGGTGGCAGCATCGGCACGTTCACGTCGGTGATCGCCTCGACCAGATGCGGGCGGTCTGCGCTGAACGCAGCGTCGAGTGCCGGTCCAACGCCCTCGGGGGTATTCACCCGCGTCCCGCCCAGGCCTAGCGCGCGGGCGTACTCGGCATACGGAAAGTCCGGGATATCCTGAGAGGGCGCAAACTTCGGGTTCCCGGACAGCGCGCGCATCTCCCAGGTGACCATATTGAGTTCGCGGTTGTTGAGCACGAGCACGACGAAGTTGGGCGTGGCCCATTCGCGCCAATACTTCGAGACCGTGATCAATTCGTTGATGCCGTTCATCTGCATGGCGCCGTCGCCGGCCACGGCCACGACCGGCCGGCCGCCGAACGCGAACTTGGCCGCGATCGCGTAGGGTACGGCAGAACCCATCGACGCAAGCGTGCCGGAGAGCGATGCCATCATGCCGGCGCGCACTTTGACGTGGCGCGCCAGCCACATCGTGCTCGAGCCTGCGTCGCCCGTGAGAACCGCCCCTTCGGGTAGGCGGCGTGACAGTTCTTCGAAGACGAGCTGCGGATTGATACGTTCGCTCTCGACCATGGCACGCGCGTGCAGCAGTGACCACCAATCGCGCACCGACTCTTCAAGCCGTTCCCGCCAGCGCCGGTTCTTGCGTACGAGCCTGGGCAAGAGCGCAGCAAGCGTCGCTTTGCTATCCCCGACGAGATTGAGCGTCGTGGGATAGCGCAATCCCAGATTGTGCGGATCGATGTCGATCTGCACGGCGCATGCCTGCCCTTCTTCGGGCAAGAACTCAGAGTAGGGGAACGACGTGCCGACCATGAGCAGCGTGTCGCAGTGAGCCATCATCTCGGCGGTCGGTGCCGTTCCCAACAAGCCGATCGATCCGGTCACGTAGGGCAGGTCGTCTGGGACGACCGCTTTGCCGAGCAATGCTTTGGCGACGCCGGCGCCGAGCACGTCGGCCACGGCCACCACCTCGTCGCGAGCGCTCAACGCGCCCGCTCCGACAAGCATCGCCACGCGGTCGCCGCTGTTGAGCAACTGCGCGGCCCGTGCCA
>JAFANK010000220.1 GCA_019232725.1 Vulcanimicrobiota bacterium
GCAGCGACGATCGCACCGGCGAACTGCGCTGCCCAATAGCGAACGGCTCGAGCGGCTGGAAACGTGCGGCGCAGCAAGAACGCGAAGGTCACCGCCGGGTTGATGTGGGCGCCGGAAACGCCGCTCAACGCCCAGGTGAGCGCGGCGATGAGCAGACCCGGCGCTAAGTACCTCGAGGTTTGCGTGATCGCGCCGCCGCTTTTCGCATGGATGATGTCTGCGCCGGCGGCGACAAAGACCAAAAAGAACGTGCCGACGAACTCGGCAGCCGCTCGGGTACCTTCTGATGGATCTTCTTTTCGACCGTGCTCGCGACTGACTGTCTCGTCGCGGTGCCGGTCTCGCCGCCTGACGGCGACACGGTCCATGCGTAACGCCTCTGCGCTCGCCGGGCGCAATGCGCACCGGCTTGCTCAAGGCTGTTCCCGCGGTTGCGCTGCCTCAAACGGCGGGGCGTGCCGCCAAGCGGCGCGGTTACTGGAGCAGTTCGACCTGGGCCATCGGCGCTGCATCGCCCTTACGGACGCGCGTGCGCACGATGCGCGTGTAGCCACCGCTGCGGCCCGAGAGGCTCGGCGCGATGACATCGAAGAGCTTCTTGACCACGTCATCCGACGTGAGATACGCGGCGACCAGCCGCCGGCTGTGCAGATCGCCTTTCTTCGCGCGCGTGATCATGCGGGAAGCCGTGCGCGAGACCTCTTTTGCCCGCGTCTGCGTCGTCTCGATCGCACCGTGCGTGAAGAGCGCCGTGGTCAGGTTGCGTAACATCGACCGGCGATGGTCGTCGTTGCGACCCAGGCGCTTATCCGCCTTCTTGTGACGCATGCTTATGAGGCCCGCAGGCTCAAGTTGCGCTCGGCGAGCTTCTCCTTGATCTCGTCGACGGATTTCTTGCCGAGATTGCGCATGTTCATGATCTCGTCTTCTGTCTTCTGCAGCAGCTCCGAGATCTTGGTGATGCCGGCGCGCTTCAGGCAATTGTACGAGCGGACGGACAGGTCGAGCTCGTCGACCGGGATATCCCAATTGGCGAACGGCTTGGCCTCTTCGACCGGCGCCTCCACCTCAGGACGGCCGCTGAAGTTGACGAACAGCGCGAGCTGGTCGCTCAAAATCTTGGCGGCCATGGACAGCGCCTCGTCGGGCGTCATGCTGCCATTGGTCTCGACCTCGAGGATCAGGCGGTCGTAGTCCGTGGTCTGACCGACGCGCGTGTCCTCGATGTGATACGCGACCTTGCGGATCGGCGAGAAGATGGAGTCGACCGGGATGAGGCCGATGATGTGCTCGACGTTGCGCTGCTTCTCACCCGTCACATAGCCGCGCCATTTCTCGACGCCGACCTCCATGTACAGGCGTGCTTTCTTGTCTGAGAGCGTCGCGATGTGATAGCCGGGGTCGAGCAGCTCGACATCTGCATCCGGCACGATGTCGGCCGCCGTCACCTCACGCTCACCCGAAGCCTCGATGCGCAGCACCTTGGGCTCATCGCTTTGGAGCTTGAGGGGCAGCCCTTTGAGATTGAGGATGATGTTCGTGACGTCTTCCACCACGCCCGGAATCGTGGCGAACTCATGCAAGACGCCATCGATCTTCACATAGGTGACTGCAGCCCCGGGCAGCGCCGACAGCAGCATACGCCGCAGCGAATTGCCCAAAGTGATCCCAAACCCACGCTCGAGCGGCTCGATGACGAAGGTAGCGCTGTTCTCGCGGCGCTCCCGAACCTCGATGGACGCCCGTTGGAACTCCTGGACCGACATGCTGCCCGTATGGTGGGTGAGCTTGGCCAGGGATTGGTCATATGCAGCCAGCGGCTGCGTCGGTTGATTGATCATCAGCGCGAATAATACTCCACGATCAGTTGCTCTTCAACATTGGTGTCGATGTCCGCCCGGGTCGGCATCTGCACGACCTTGGCGATATTTTTCTGTTCGTCGAATTCAAGCCAGCCCGGCACGCGCCGGCCCTTGGCATACTCCGTGAGCGCGCCGAACAGCGTCGTCTT
Organism: Vulcanimicrobiota bacterium; assembly: GCA_019232725.1. GTDB lineage: Bacteria > Vulcanimicrobiota > Vulcanimicrobiia > Eremiobacterales > Eremiobacteraceae > JAFANK01. Next base: position 2,012 of record JAFANK010000220.1, read on the forward strand.
GACGCTCGTCTCCACGATGGCGATCTCATCACCGGGCTTCACCTGCATCGAGGGCACGTTCACGCGCCTGCCATTGAGCGTGAAGTGCCGGTGGCGCACGAGCTGGCGCGCCTGCGCGCGTGAGGTCGCGAGGTTAAGCCGGTAGATGACGTTGTCCAACCGTGTCTCGAGCAGCGCGAGCAATGCCGCGCCGGTCTGTCCCTTCGTCGCGCTCGCCTTGACGAAGTAGTTCTCGAACTGCTTTTCCAGCACGCCGTAGATGCGGCGCATCTTCTGCTTCTCGCGCAGCTGGCGGCCGAACTCAGAGACCTTGGGGCGATTTTTGGTGTTCGCCTTCTGGCCCGGCGCGGCAGTGCGGCGTTCCACGGCGCACTTTTTGGACAAGCAGCGCTCGCCTTTGAGGAACAGCTTGACTTTCTCGCCCGGCTTCGCACCGCTTGCGCTTTCGCGGCGGCACATCCGACAGACGGGTCCGGTATAACGAGCCATGAAATGCGGTCTTCGACCTCCTAGACGCGGCGCCGCTTCGGCGGGCGGCAGCCATTGTGCGGAATGGGTGTGACGTCTTTGATGAGCACGATCTCAAGGCCGGCCGCCTGCAGCGCTCTGATCGCCGCTTCACGGCCCGCGCCCGGGCCCTTCACGTAGACCTCGACCTGCTTCATCCCGTGCTCCATGGACTTGCGGGCCGCGGCTTCAGCCGCCATCTGTGCCGCGAACGGCGTCGACTTCTTGCTGCCCTTGAACCCCATACCGCCCGCGCTCGCCCACGAGATGGCACCACCGGTGGTGTCGGTGATGGAGACGATCGTGTTGTTGAAGCTCGAGTGGATGTGGGCGACGCCCTGCGAGACGTGCTTGGCTTCACGTTTCTTGCGGGGTCGGGCCTTCTTCGCAACTGCCATTAGTTCGTCATTCCTTTGCTAAACCTGGCACGGCGGACGCCGCGGCCGATATGTTTTGCCTGCGTGCTGGCGACTAAAGTCGTCATTTGCCGACGCCTGGACCCTTGGTCTTCTTCTTGCCGGCCACGGTCTTTTTGGGTCCTTTGCGCGTGCGCGCGTTGGTCTTGGTGCGCTGACCACGCACGGGGAGATTGCGGCGGTGCCGCAAGCCCCGGTAGCAGCCGATGTCCATCAGGCGCTTGATCGCACCTGAGATCTCGCGGCGGAGGTCGCCCTCGACCTTGAGGTTCTTCTCGATCTGTTCGCGCAGCTTTTGGATGTCGTCATCTTTGAGATCCTTGACGCGCGTATCAGGATTCACCCTCGTGACGGTGAGCAGTTTGCTCGCGGTCGGTCTGCCGATCCCGAAGATGTACGTCAACGCGACTTCAACGCGCTTTTCGCGCGGCAGATCGATGCCGGCAATGCGGGCCATTGTTACTCCTTACCCCTGCGCCTGCTTGTGCTTGGGATTCTCACAGATCACCCGCGTGCGGCCGGCACGCTTGATGACTTTGCACTTGGCGCAGATCTTCTTGACGCTTGGTCTGACTTTCATTCGCTTCTCTCTGGGTCGATCGGAAGATCGACCCCTACGTTGGGTCGCTCTAAAGAGCGACCCCTCCATTTATGTTATTTGTAGCGGTACGTTATGCGGCCTTGGGTGAGATCGTAGGGCGAAAGCTCCACGAGCACTCGGTCGCCAGGCAGAATCCGGATGAAGTTCATACGGATTTTGCCGGACACGCGTGCAAGCACGCGGTGGCCATTGCTCAGCTCGACCCGGAAAAACGCATTGGGCAGTGGCTCGACGACCGTGCCTTCCACCTCGATCGCTTCTTCTTTGGTCGACCCGATATTTTCGGTGCGCTCGGCTTTTTTCTTCCTCCTATCCGATCGCTTGTATCCGCCCGGGCGTCTGCCTGGCAA
>JAFANK010000278.1 GCA_019232725.1 Vulcanimicrobiota bacterium
GCCACGAACACCTCGTGCTCGGGTGCAAACCAAAAACGGAGCGCCGCATCGCGTTCCAAATCGCGCGGCAGCGTGTACGTCTCACCGGCCCGGATGACGGGCTCGAGCATGCCCCAGATAGCGTCTTCGTCGCCCGCCTTGGCCGCCCGTATTACAAACGCGATCTACAGCTGCCCTCTCAAGTGCTCTTCCAGTTTGTCGATCGACACGCGGACTTGCGCCTTGCTGTCGCGGTCCCGCACGGTGACGTCGTTGTTTTGCAGACTGTCATAGTCGACCGTCACGCAATACGGCGTACCGATCTCATCCTGGCGATAGTAGCGCTTGCCGACGTTGCCGGAGTCGTCGAACACGGTGCGCATCACAGGCCGTAGGGAACGCTCGATCTTGGCAGCCAGCTCGACGATGTCGGGCTTATTGCGCACGAGCGGGAACACTGCCACCTTATACGGCGCAAGCCTCGGGTGCAGCCGAAGCACGGTGCGGTCTGCTTCTTTTTCATAGGCGTCGATTAAGAACACGAGCAAAGCGCGGTCGACGCCCAGCGCCGGTTCGACCACCGCCGGCAGATACTTGGCCTTGCTCTCCTCATCGAAGAACGAGAGGTCTTTGCCGCTCGCCTCGACATGCTGCGTCAGATCATAGCACCCGCGGTGCGCGATGCCCTCAAGTTCTCCCCAGCCAAATGGATAATCGTACTCGAGGTCGGTCGTCGCGCTGCTGTAGTGCGCCAGATCGGCGCCGCTGTATTCATGCCGGCGCAGACGCTCTGGTTGGACTCCGAGCGAGTGCCACCACCGCAAACGTTCGTCAACCCAGTAGCGGTGCCAGCGCAGCCCTTCTTCGGCCGGCTCCGGGGGCACGAAGAACTCGAGCTCCATGAGCTCGAACTCGCGCGACCGGAAGATGAAGTTACCCGGTGTGATCTCATTCCGGAAAGCTTTGCCGATCTGGGCGAGGCCGAACGGCGGTTTTTTGCGCGCCGCTTGGTAGGCGAGCTTGAAGTCGACGAACATGCCCTGCGCTGTCTCAGGACGCAGGTAGGTTTCAGACGTTGCGTCCTCCATCGCGCCGACGTACGTGCGGAACATCAAATTGAAGGCGCGCGGCTCGGTCAGCGTTCGGTTGCCGCAGGACGGGCATTGATCGCTCGTGAGGTGGTCGGCCCGAAAGCGCTTCTTGCAGGTCTTGCAGTCGACCATCATGTCCGTGAAATTTTCGACGTGGCCGGAAGCGCGCCACACGCCGGGATGCATGATGAGCGACGTCTCGATGCCGACCACGTCATCACGCAGCGTCACCATATCCCGCCACCAGGCCTCGCGGACGTTGCGCTTGAGCTCCACGCCGACCGGGCCGTAATCCCAAAAACCGTTGATGCCGCCGTAGATCTCGCTGGATGGGAAAATAAAACCGCGGCGCTTTGCGAGCGCCGTGATTTCTTCCATGGTCGGTTTCGGCCGGGTCATCCGCTGTGCGTCGTCTCCTCCAGCCGGGTTCTTTGCCGCGCGAGTGGCCATCCTCTTTCGAAGACAAGCGTTAAACCGTCAGAAGACTCATAGCCGCACGTGCGCTAATCCGTGTTACGCAGGCGCACGCAGCGCGCGCCATATCTCCTTCGGTGAGAGCGGTTTGCCATACATGAGCACGCCGACGCGATACAGTTTCGCCGCCAAGAGCGTGAAGCCCCAAATGCAGATCAATGATAGGCCGATCGAGACGGCGATCTGCCACATCGGCACGCTCGAGGTGGCGACACGGGTGAACATGAGCATCGGCGATATCAGCGGCACGAGCGAGGCCCACACGAAGAGCGGCTTGTCTGGATCCTGCAGCGCGAAGATGGAGAGCATGTACGCGACGACCACCGGCCAGATCAAAAGTCCATTGCTCTGCTGCACGTCCTCGGTCTTGCTCGCGAGCGCCCCCACACCTGCGAACATCGTTGAGTACGAGAAAAAGCCGAGCAAGAAAAAGACGATCAGGTAACCGATGGTGGACAGCGGCACCGTCGCGATCGCGAGGCTCGGCGGATGCATGACCCCCGCAGGCATCGCCGACTGCAGGCTCGTCGCATAGTGTAGCCCCACGAGGAGGAGCATCACGCCTGCAGCACACCCGAACGTGAACATCTGCGTGAGGGCGAGCGCGCCGATGCCCGTGATCTTGCCCGCGAGGAGCTGGTCAGGCCGCACGGCGCCGATCATGAGCTCCATGACGCGGTTCGACTTCTCTTCGACGACACCGGACGCCACATTCATCCCGTACATCACAACGGCGATGTAGAGCAGCAGCAGCAAGAAATAGACAAGGCCTTGTGCGAGACCCGCCTCGGCAGCCGTCTTGTAGCGCGGGTTGAGATTCACGGTCACAAACGGGAAGTTCATGACCCGCCGGATAGCCGAGCGATCCCGTTGGTCGAAGTCCGCATTGACCACTGCGCTGAGAAGCCGCTGCCGGAGGCGCTCCTGCTCTTCGAGGCTGGCCGACTTCGCGGGATAGTAAGAGAACGCGAGCGCGCCGCGGTTGTCGCGGTAGGCGACAAGCGCTGCATCATACTTGCCACCCGTGACGTCGCGCTTCACGGCGGTGGGAAGATGCGGCCCGTCGCTCGACACGGGGATGACCGTGACGGCGTAGTCGTCACGCAGGTCACGGGCGATCGCACGCGTGAGTGATGGATCCGGTCCGACGAGCGCGATCGAGGTCGTGAACGTGCCTGCTAACCACGAACCGATCGCGGAGATGAACGACAACGCGACGATGCCGCCGATGCCCAGGATGGTGCCGATGATGAAGCCGCGACTGCGCAGCCGCGACATGTATTCTCGTGCGGCAAGGATTCCGACCGTGCTCACGCTGCGGCGTCCTCGGGCTTGACGTAGTGCAGGTAGATGTCCGTCAGGCTCGGTTCGACGATCTCGAAGTGCTCGACCGGGCCTGCGGTCACAGCGGCGCGCAGGATCGCGGCCGGATCGGTCTGCGGTGTCAGGCGCACGGCAGCGATGCCGTTTGCGCTTGGACGCACGGTCGCTCCGGGAAATGCTTCGAGAAAACTCATGTCGGGCAGTTGGGTCATATGCACGAAGCGGTCGGGCCACGAGCGCTTGATCTCTTTGAGGCTGCCGTTGACCACAGCCCGTGACCGGTCGATGATGCAGATGTCTTCGCAGAGCTCCTCCACTTGTTCCATGCGATGGCTTGAAAGCAGCACGGCCGTGCCTGCCGCCACGAGGTCGCGCACGGCATCCTTGACGACCTCGACATTGATCGGATCGAATCCCGAAAATGGCTCGTCTAGCACGAGCAGCGGTGGCCGGTGGAGGATCGCGGCGATGAACTGTACTTTTTGCTGATTGCCCTTTGAAAGCTCAACCGGCTTGCTGTTGAGCTTGTCGGTGAGACCAAACGCCTCGAAGAGCTCTTGCATGCGCGCACGCGCGTCAGCGGTCTTCATGCCGTGAAGGCGCCCGAAAAAAAGCAACTGCTCGGTGATCTTGTCTTTGGGATACAGGCCGCGTTCCTCAGGCAGATAGCCGAAGGTGCGTCGCGTGACCGCATCCACGCGGTGACCTGCCCAGCGAACCTCTCCTTGGTCAGGCTGTAAGATATCCAGGATCATGCGTATACTGGTCGTCTTGCCGGCGCCATTTGGCCCTAGCAGCCCGAACACGGCGCCTGGCCGTGCGACGAGCGAGAGATCGCTGACCGCCTGCACCGAGCCAAACCTCTTGGACACATGGTTCAGTTCTAACATGTTGAACGCCCAGACCGCTTCGTCGCACGCGGCGACCGAGCTGCCGAACGCGGTCGTGCGCGTTTGACGGGCGGCGAGCGGCGCTCTTGCAAGAACGCCGATGCCACTTTTTCCGGCGCTCGTGCAAGCCACGCTTCCAAAACGACGTCCTTGAGTTCCTCAAGCGCAATCTTGTCGAGCTGGACGAGCACAGCTGGGTAACCGTCGAAATGCGGCGTCGTGAAATAGACGCGTGGATCGCGTGCCAGGAGCACTTCTTTCATCTCGAGGCCGGCAGTGCGCACGCCGAGGATGGGCCCATCCGGAGCCCCCTCCCCCAGCGCGCGCAGATCGGACTTGCGCAGTGGCCGTTCCCACACGAAGAACTTATCGTTGACGACCCAGGCGCGATGGTCGCGCGAAGCGGTCTCGCTTGAGCCCGGGAGCGCGAGCGCACAACGGCGGACGTCGCGCCATGATGCCACGGTCAGCTCGCCCCGGCCGCCCGGCGCGGTTGATCATCGGTGCGCAGCTGCCCACAGGCGGCTGCGATGTCGGTCCCCATCGTGTGCCGCACGGTGGTCGGTACGCCGCGCTCCTGGAGCAGCGCGGCAAAGCGTTTGATGCGCAGTGGTTGGCTGCGCTCATAGGATGCCGCGGTAGCATTGTACGGGATAAGATTGACGTGGTGCAGCGGACCGCCCAAAAGATCGGCCAGGCGGCGTGCATCGTCTAACCGGTCGTTCACCCCTGAGAGCATGAGGTACTCATAGAAGACCTTGCGTTTGGTCGTCGCCACATAGTCGCGCACGGCCTTCATCAACACTGCGATGGGATACTTTTTGTTGATGGGCATGAGGCGGGTACGCAACTCGTCGTCGGCGGCGTGCAGTGAAATCGCGAGATTGACCTGTATGCCTTCGGCCGTGAACCGTTCGATGCCCGGCACAACGCCGGCCGTTGATATCGTCATGCGCCGGGCCCCGATATTGAACCCGTGCGGGTCGTTGAGCAGCGCGATGGCGTCCATGACCGCATCGTAATTCAAAAATGGTTCACCCATGCCCATAAAAACAAGATTCGTCAGTGTTCTGTCTTCCTCGCGGGCTCGCCGCGCGACAGCCACCGCTTGGTCGAAGATCTCGAGCGCCGTCATGTTGCGCGTGAAGCCGCCTTGCCCAGTCGCGCAGAAGTCGCAACGCAGCGCACAACCCGCCTGCGAGG
>JAFANK010000011.1 GCA_019232725.1 Vulcanimicrobiota bacterium
ATTCGCCGGCAAGCCATCCCTTGCAGTTATGCTGGCCGCAGGCGCTCGGGCCGTGCAATCCACTCCGATCATTACCCAATCCGGGCGGCTGATCGGCGTGTTCTTGACTCATTACCGCGAGCCGCGGGCCATCAGCGTGCAAGAAAGCCGCTTGCTGGAGTTCCTCGCTCTCCGCGCTGCCGACCTCATCGACGCGTTGCAGGCGGTCGGAAGAACGTAAGAAATAGGGAATCTCCCACGAGTCCCGAGCTGCTGGCCGCCTGTTTGGCCTCGCTACGCTGCGCCTGCCGAGCAGGGGTTTGACAGGTTGTTTTGGGTGGTATTCAGAACGTGATAGATACTGGTTCGCTATGCCGGAATGCTAGGGCTCGGTAGCTGAAGCTCAGTAAGGACGATGAACGACCTCCAAATGAAGGCAGAAGACGGTCCTATTCGGGCGGACTTCGATGCCCATGCGCACGCGATGTCGCTGCCTATCCAGGACGTCGTTAAGGAGCTCACGGATCTGCTCGGCGCGACTAACGTGGCCGTCATCGGGGGTGTCACGGAGACCCGCGCGGTGCAACAGTGGACGACAGACCGTGAGCCACAGCGTGCACACGTACTGCGCTTTGCCCTACAGATCGCCACGATGATCGCAGCCGTCGCCGATCGCGATCTCGCGCGAGCGTGGTTTCACGGCAGCAATCCGCACTTGGATGATGCGGTACCGCTTATGATGTTGCGCAATTTGCCATTGATTGATATCCAGGGCAAGCTCATGGCGGCCGCCCGGATCTTTGCCGCGCGCCCTCCCGGCGGGCCCGCCAGCTCATAACCCCTCCCTTCTTCCCAGGGGCGTCGGAATCGTGTGCGGGCACCGATGTGCCAGAAATATCACCCGATTGCATCGTTGGCAGCCGCATGAATGCCACGGATGACCCCTGCTTGTTGTGCCGTCCGCTGAAGCGTAGACTCAGAGCACGAGACGCTTGTCTTGCAGAAAGCGACGGCCAATGGAGCCACTAAAGACGCAGACCTACTCGCTAAACCAGCCCGCCTTCGTCCACGATTCGCAGGCGGATGCAGAAGCGCTTCACGTGTACGGCGAGATCGATCTCGCGGCCGAGCGCGAGTTTGAGTCGATGATCGAGAAAGTTGCCGTGGACGGCCGACCGATCGTCATCGACCTGACCGCCTGTACCTATATCGACTCCTGCGCTATCCACATCTTGCAGCGTGCGAGCACGCGCCACGATGTTCGCGTGGTGGCAGCCGAGCACAGCACGATCCAGCGTGTCTTCCAAATCGCTGGCGCCAACGAATTTCTGGAGCTGGCCTACCGACCGGTCCCTCATATCGCCTAGCGAGCAGCCGGGAACTTCTCCTCTCGTTTCACTTCGCGCGGCCGAGGAAAGATTTCTGGGCTACTGCCTGCATGCGCAGAGCTTTTTCGAAACCGAATCCGCGGAGGTGTTGCATGAGGAACGGAACGTTACGTGAGTTGCTCGTCGAGCAATTGAGAGACATGTACAATATGGAGAATCAGCTCGTCAAGGCGTTGCCCAAAATGGCTGAGGCCGCCAATTCGGGCGATCTCAGCAGCGCGTTTGAAGAACACCTCGAGCAGACGCGCGGCCACGTCCAACGCCTAGAGCAAGCTTTTGACGAATTGGGCGTCGCGACGAAGGGCAAGAAGTGTCTCGGCATGGAGGGCCTCATCGACGAGGGTAAAGAGATTCTTGAGGAAGATCTCGCCCCCGACACCCTTGATGCCGGCATCATCGGCGCGGCACAGAAGGTCGAGCACTACGAGATCGCCGCATACGGCACAGCGCGCACGCACGCGCAGCTGCTCGGCCTCGATAGCGTAGCGCAACTGTTGGAGGAGACCCTCGAAGAAGAGAAACAAACCGATCAAAAGCTCACCGAGCTTGCCCAGGAGATCAATCCCCAAGCCGAGCTGGGCAGCGAGGAGGCTGAAACCTCAACGGCCGGAAGACGGCGCAGCGTTGCCGGTAATGGAGAGACCGACGACGACGAGATGTCATCTCGGCGCACCCGGACGAGAGTGAGCTCGCGCAGCTAACCTCCACCGCGCGACGGGTGTTGCAACGGCG
>JAFANK010000109.1 GCA_019232725.1 Vulcanimicrobiota bacterium
GTCGTGGAAGCGGAGGCGCTCGTGCCGGCGGCGATGGCAGAGGCATTCCGCAGCGGCCACCTCGGCGTCATGGATTATTACCGGATGCAAAATGTGCTCAGCGATACGGATATGCGTGGCGCTATCGCACAACAGTCCGGCGGCGCGACGCCGGCACAGCAGCCGCCACCAAGCACGCCAGGGTCATCGTAGCGACGATGCAACACCAGCCCGTCGTTCTGGAAGGCGCGATGGACCTATTCACGCTCGTCGTGCTGGCGATCATCGTCATCAACTTCCTGGGACCGCTGTTCAAGGCGATCGGGGGTGCGCTCAGGGGAGCGACGACGAAGGCGGATCAAGCGGCACGCCAGCGGCTGTCGCAGACGCTGCAACAAAGCGCGACGACGGCATCCGACGCCAGGCGTGCCGAACTCGATCGCTTGCGGCGCGCGCTCTTGGCGTCCGCCGGCGTCGCCGATGCGGACGCGAGCGCCGCGCCCAACCCGCCACCGATCGTTGCGGTGCAACCGACGCCGAACATGCAGCCTACGCCGGCGCCCGTGTCAGCGCCGTCGAGCGCCGCCTCGGCGGCGAGCGCTGCGCTGCGCAGGCCATCGTTGCAGCGACGTATCACGGTCACGACCGCCGCCCCACAACCGGCGCCTGTCACCGATGTAGCGACGATGACGCCGCTTGCCAGTGACGAACAATTTCCAGGCGGCCTTATGACCCTTGAGTCCGCCGCAGCTGCGTTTCAACCGCTTCCCACATTGGGCGAGGCCACGGCGATCGCTCGGACGCCAACAGGACCTGGTGCGCTCGGCGTTTTGCAAGGGCCAAACGCAGGCATGAATCTCTTCGTCGCAGCCGCGATCATCGGACCCAGTGCCGCCATGCGATCCATCGGACATACACCCGGCGGCTGGTGACCGTCGCAAAAGGACCCCGAGTCTTTGTCAAAAGCGCCGGGGCGACAACTGCAGCCGGCCGCCGCTCGCGCGCGGCCGTGCCCGCCCGGCGCGTGCGAGACATCGTGCATCACACGGTGAAGCGGGCCGCACCCGACGTCATTGGCGATGTGGGTGTGCTCTTGACCGATGATGCCAACATCCGTCGCCTGAACAAACGCTTCCGCGACGTTGATAGCGCGACGGATGTGCTCGCATTTCCGCTCACCGATGGCTTGGCTGAAGGTGAACCGTTCGGCGATGTGGTGATCTCGTGCCAAACGGCGGTGCGCCAGGCACGTTCATATGGCGCTGCGCTCGGCGACGAAATAGCCCGGCTCCTCATCCACGGCGCGCTACATCTGTGCGGCTTCGATCACCACGAGCGCAAAGAGGCAGCGCGCATGTTCGCGCTCACGCGCCGGCTCCTGGATGAAGTGGCGCCGATGGCGAGGACACGGGTGTCCCGGCCTCGGTCACGACGGAAGTCGCGCGGCCCAGAAAAGGGCCGCGCCTCCGCGTCGAAACGTCGAAGAACACCACATGCATAGGCGTTCGCTTTTCGCCGCATTCGCTGACGCCGCCGATGGCGTCGTTCGAGCCCTCGCGGAACAACCCAATTTCCGGATCCAAATCGTCATCGCTGCCATCGCGATCGCGCTCGCGTTTATGTTGCATTTCGATGTCATTCGGTGGGTCGCCGTCATCCTCACGATAGGCTTCGTGCTCGCCGCCGAACTGTTCAACACGTGTCTGGAACACGTGGTGGATCTGATCATGCCGGATACGCACCCGCTTGCGCGTGCGGCAAAACATGCGGGAGCGGCGGCGGTGCTTGCCGCGAGTATCGCGGCAGCGGCCGTCGGCATCGTCCTGTACGGCCAAGCGCTCGCCGTGCTGCTGCGGGCTCGCGGCTAGAGGTGGAGAACTGGGCCCGTTTCGCGAATCGACAGCATAGCGTGACCACGCTCGCATGCAATTGACTCTGACCATTGCGGTCATCGGCATCATTTGCCTCATCGCCGCAGCGAGCTTCTTCGCCGCGTCTGAAGCGTCGTTGCTGGCGCTCAGCCGCCTGCGTATCGTCCAGCGCGATCATAACGGTCAGAAGTCACGGCTCGTCAAGCTGCTCGACGAGCGCAACCAATACTTGACCACGATCCTGGTCGGCAACACGTTCGTGCTGCTGGGAGCGCAGTCGCTTGCGACCTGGGTGGCCATCGAATATGTGACGTACCGCCCCGTGCTGACCGCGACCATCGTCATGAGCTTCGTGTTGTTGATCGCGGGTGAGATCGTGCCCAAGATGGTCGTGGTGCAAGATGCTGCGAAATGGGCGCCACGCTTCGCCCGATTGCTCAGCATGCTCAACGTGGTGCTCAGGCCGATCACCTGGAGCGTCGTTGGGATCACCTCGCGTATCATCAAGCTTTTGGGCGGCGACCCGAATGCAGCCGGACCGTATGTCACTGAGGACGATATCCGCACCTTGGTCAACGTCGGCGAACAGCACGGTGCGCTCGAAGAAGAAGAGAAGGAGATGATCCACTCCATCTTCGAGTTCGGCGACACCGTCGTGCGGGAGGTCATGACTCCACGCACCGA
>JAFANK010000124.1 GCA_019232725.1 Vulcanimicrobiota bacterium
GCGCCATTTCGTGGAAAGCAATCATCCCGGCGGCCGATGGGTCGCTGCCACCGCTCGGCCAGCACGTGGCCTCGGCTGTGGTGAGTTCCTCGTGGGGGCCGGCTGCCGCCACGATAGTGACTATCCTGATCCTCGTGACCGCCTTCGCGTCGGTCTACGGCAATCTGCTTGGCTATACGCGCGTTCCGTATGCGGCCGCGGCGGACGGCGTGTTCCTGCGCCCGTTCGCTCATCTCAACGCCAAGCATCGCTTCCCAGACGTCTCGCTTGTGGTCATGGGCCTTTTGGCTCTCGTCGCTTGCTTGTTTCCCCTGGACCAGGTCATCAATGCCCTGACGACAGGCATCGTGCTTATCCAATCGATCGCGCAGATCGTCGCCGTCGTCGCTATACACCGGCGCGGTATCAAAGCGCCTTACCAGATGTGGCTGTACCCCGTCCCCGCGCTCATCGCGCTTATCGGCTGGATATTCATCTTCCAGAGCGCCGGCGGCCCGGCGATTCTCTTCGGTCTTGTGAGCCTTGCTGCTGGCGCCGTCGCGTTCTTCGTTCGCGCTTTTCGCAAGCATGAGTGGCCGTTCGAACGACAGGCGGCGCGCTGAAAGTCTAACGCAGGGCTTCGCGCGCTTCGCGGCCAAATGTGGGCCCGGTCGGTGAGCGATATCTTGTGACATCGCTCTTCGCTTTTTCCGGTGGAGGACCGCTATGGCGTCGGTGAACGTCTGGGGCCGCTTCCTCGTACCAGTGTCGTGCGCACTCGTAATAGTAAGCGCGCTTTTTTCATTATGCATGCAACAAGCCCTCGCCGCCGGAGGCACGACAGGTTCGTTGCGCGGCACGATCGTCGATGAGAAGACCGGGGCGGGCATCGCCGGCGTGGCGGTGACGGCGGTATCGCCCTCAGAAGCGCACCGCACGACGACCGATAGCAAAGGCTTCTTCACGTTGCTGCAACTGCCGACGGACACGTACACCGTCACGCTCAGCAAAGACGGCTTTATCGGACAGACCATCTCAGGGGTGACGGTGCTCGGTGATCAGGAGCAGAGCCTAGGCACGATCAAACTGCAAGAGACCGAGAAGACCATCGGGACCGTCAAGGTCACGGCTCACCCGGCAGCGTCAGCATTCCAACCAACCCAGACCACTGATTCCACGACGTTTGTAGGCGCGCGCGTAGACCAGGCGCTCGGTGAGAAGGGGTCGACGAATTTCACACAGCTCACGCTCTCCGTCCCGGGCGTCATCAAGACCGTCTCCGGCAGCACGAATCCCATATCGATCCGCGGTTCGGCCAGTGTCGAGATCGGTTATCAGTTCGATGGCATCGACTTCAGCGGCAACTTCTTCGATGAGAATCCCACCGCTGAGTATATGAACGGTGTCGGCGGCGGACGAGGCTCGCTGCAGGTCGTCAGCGGCGCAGGCGACGCGACGCAGGGCGGCATCGGGGCCGGCGTGGTCAACATCGTCCCCGGGCGCGGCACCTATCCCGGCAGCGGCTTCGTCAGCTTCGACATGGGCTCGCCGTGGTACGACCATTCGATGGCGTTTCAGTACGGCATCGCGACGCCCGATGGTCGATTCTCGGATTTCTTCTCTTCGCGATCGTCGCGCGTTGCTCCGCAGATCGCTCCCTATGGGCGAGACGCATCGGACGCCGGCCAGTACCTCGGCACATCTTTTACCTATGACGACGATGTGCTCAATAACTTTGTCTACACCTTTGGGAAGAACCACAACCAGCAAATCCAGGTGCTCGCAGATTGGCTGGATCATCGCTCGTGGGCGGAGTACGGCGGGCTCAACGTCGCGAATTTCTATCCATACGATCCATTTTCGTATCAGCAGTTCCAGACCGACGGCAACGGCGCGGCGATGTGGCCGTGTTCCCCGACGTTGTGCGGTGGCGCACCGAGCAACCTCGGCCTCTCGTGGTATCAGGCGGTCATCCCATACCTGCCGCTCGTGCCGACGACGCAAACGCCCTTGACTCAGCCCGAGCAATACATCTACGGTCCGAACAACGTGCTCAAGATCGGCTACACGATCAATCCCAACCCCACCACGGCGATCAACGCGTTCTTTTATAATTGGGGCGGCACGGTTTCGAACAACCTCACGGGCGATGCGCAGTTCCTCACCACCGGTTCGTT
>JAFANK010000177.1 GCA_019232725.1 Vulcanimicrobiota bacterium
CGCCCTTCGGCGAGGTCGACGCGTCCGAGTTCGTACAGCGCGTCATATCCTTTTTGGTCGAGCGTGTGCGCGGCTGCGAACGCAGAGCGCGCCATCGGCAGGTCGCCGGCATCGAGCGCCTTGCGGCCGGCGTCAAGATAGATGGCGATCGCGTCTGCGGTCGCACCAGCGGTGCCCATCAGTTTGGCAGCCTCGACGCGCGTGGCGATCGGGAGATCAGGTGTCTTCAACAGCGCACGCAATGTGGCAGCTGCGCCATCAGCGTCATTGCGCGCGATCTGGTCGCGCGCTTTGGCGATAGCGGGGTTACTCGGCTCTGCCGGGCCTCCGGCGTCGCGCCGATTCTTACCCAAGTTCATCGAGTTACCTGACCGGACGCTCCAGGTGGGTGTTAGGCCAAGCCCCGTGGGCCTACCGCACCGACCTTTTGGCGCTCCGCCTTCTCACTTTAGAATCGGCCGCAAAGCGCATTCCGTTGAGCGCTTGCGTCAAATCGAACGAGCGTTCGAGAGGAGTCGGAGCGCTAAGCCGCGTCGGCCGAAAAACGCCGCCTAGCTGGCCGCTGCGGCTTGCGGCTGCAGGGATGCGAGGTAGTGCTCGACCTCGATGGCGGCCCGGCAACCGGAGCCGGCGGCGGTGACCGCTTGCCGGTACCGGAAATCATAGACATCGCCCGCGACGAAAACACCAGGCGCATTCGTGCGCACGCCGTCGCTCGAGCGCACGTAGCCCCGCTCGTCTAGCTCCAGCTGCCCGGCGAAGATCTGCGTGTTCGGCTGGTGACCGATGGCGACGAAGATCGCGTCGCAGGCGACGGTCGATGACTCCCCGGTCTTGACGTCGACCAGCCGAGCTCCCGTCACTCGGGTGTCGCCCAGCACCTCTGCAACTGTGGCATTCCAGATAAACCGGATCTTCGGGTGGTCGAGCGCTCGCTGCTGCATGATCTTGGAGGCACGCAGCTCATCGCGCCGGTGCACGACCGTCACATTCTTGCCGAAGCGTGTCAAAAAGAGCGCCTCTTCCAGCGCGGTGTCGCCTCCCCCGACGACCAGGATGTCCTTGTCCTTGAAAAAGGCGCCGTCACAGGTCGCACAGCTGGACACACCTCGACCGCGCAGGCGGGTCTCGCTTTCCAGGCCGAGCCAAAGCGCGGATGAGCCGGTAGCGATGACGACGGCGTTCGCTTCATACTCGTGCTCGTCCACCCACAGACGGTGCACCGGGCCAGAGAAGTCCACGGCGCTGACGTCGTAGTCGATGATCTCCGTGCCGAAACGTGCCGCCTGCGCGCGCATGCGCTCCATGAGTTCTGGTCCTAAGATGCCGTCAGCGAAGCCGGGGTAGTTCTCGACATCCGTGGTCAGCATCAACTGTCCGCCGTATTGGCCGCCTGCGAACAGCAACGGCGCGAGGTCGGCGCGAGCGGCGTAGATGGCTGCGGTGAGGCCGGCAGGCCCCGAGCCGATGATGATGAGTTTGCGAACCGGATGCTTCATGAGGGCGCGTTATTCTGTGCTCTTTTCAGCAAGCCCCTGTCCGCAGTCCGGCGAAGCAACGCGGGCCTGCATATGAAAGCCTTCGAGAGCGCACCGGATCTGTTCGCCGCCATCGGCAACACGCCGCTGATACGGTTGCCGAAGCTGTCAGCCGCAATCGAGCGCACGATCCTCGGCAAAGCGGAGTTTCTCAATCCGGGCGGTTCGGTGAAGGATCGCGCAGCGAAATTTATCATTGAAGATGCAGAGCGGCGCGGCGCGCTTGCAGCCGGCAGCACGATCGTCGAAGGGACAGCGGGCAATACCGGTATCGCACTTGCCATGCTCGGCAATGCTCGTGGTTACAGGACCATCATCGTCACTCCGGACGACCAGTCACAAGAGAAGTTCGATCTCTTGCACGCGCTCGGCGCAGATGTGCGCATCGTGCCGGCTGTGCCCTACGCCGATCCCCAAAACTACTACCATGTCGCACGCGGTATCGCGCAGTCGACGCTCGGCGGTTTTTGGGCGGATCAGTTCAACAACCCGGCCAACGCGCAGGGCCACTATGCGACGACGGGCCCAGAGATCTGGAAGGCTTGCGACGGGGAGATCGACGCCTTCGTGGCATCGGCCGGCACCGGCGGCACGTTCGGCGGCGTTTCGTCCTATCTCAAGGAGCGCGATGCACGCATCCGCACCGTGGTTGCCGACCCGCTCGGGTCGTCCTTGTACTGCTACGTGAAGGACGAGACCCTCGAGACGACAGGCGATTCCATCGCTGAAGGCATCGGGATCAAGCGCATCACCGAGAATTTTCGCATGGCGGTCGCTGACGACGCTGTCCGCATCGATGACGCGACCATGGTCGAGATGGCGCACTACCTCGTCCATCACGAAGGACTGCTGCTTGGCGGATCCGCGGCGCTCAATGTCGCCGCGGCAGCTCGCATCGCGCGCACGCTGCCCAAAGGGAGCACTGTCGTCACCGTCCTGTGCGATGGGGGCGGCCGCTATCTCTCGCGTTTGTACGACGCCCGGTGGCTTGCTGCGCACGGCCTCACGCCGCGCAGCGATGACCTGACTTTCCTCTGAGAACCGCGCGGCCGCGGCCTAGGTTTTGCTCTCTGCGGCGCGAATGCGAAGTTTGAGATAAATTTCACAAGCGCTTCCGACCTCCGCCTGCGGGTGGCCGACGGCCCAAAAGGATAGATCTTGCCAGCCTCTCCCTGGACCATCATCGCCATCTATTTCATCGTCGCCCTCGTGGTCGCAGGCGTGATCTCGATCGTCCCCGGCATCTTCACTCGCAAGCGCCCAACCAAAGAAAAACTCGAATCGTACGAATGCGGCGTGCCGCCGACCTCCGAGTTCTTGGGTCGCTTTCCCGTGCGATTCTATCTCGTGGCCATGCTGTTCGTCGTCTTCGACGTCGAGACCGCGGCATTTTATCCATGGGCGGTCAAGCTGAAAGAACTTGGGTTGTTCGGCTTTGTCGAGATGTTGACGTTCATCATCGTTCTCGGCATCGGCTACGCTTACGTCTGGAAAAAGGGCGGCTTCTCGTGGCGGTGACGCAAGACCAGCCATTCGTCCTCACCAAGCTCGATGAGTTCTTGAAGTGGGCGCAGTCGTCGGCGATCTGGCCGATGACGATGGGTCTGGCGTGCTGCGCCATCGAGATGATGAGTATCGTCTCTCCCCGCTACGACACTGCCCGCTTCGGCGCTGAGGTGTTCCGCTCGTCGCCGCGCCAATCGGATCTCATGATCGTCTCGGGCCGCGTCTCGAACAAGATGGTGCCCGTGCTACGCCAGCTTTACGAGCAGATGCCCGATCCCAAATGGGTCATCTCCATGGGCGCTTGTGCGTCGACCGGCGGCGTCTTCGACAACTACGCCATCACGCCGGCCGACACGTTCTTGCCCATCGATATCTACGTGCCCGGGTGTCCACCCAGCCCCGACGCGCTCATCTACGCGCTGATGCAGCTGCGGCGTGAGATACGCGCCGGCAGCAAGGCACAAGTCTTGGCGGAAAATGCCTGAGGCCGCGTCACCGACGGGAGCGCGCGCGCCGCTGAGCGACGTCGTCACGCTGCTCACCCAAGCCGCCAGCGAAAGCTTCATCGAGTCGGCGGCGTGCGATGACATGGACGAGATCGCGTTGCGGCCGGACGGACTCTTAGCGGTCGTCACCGCGCTGCGCGAGGCAGGTTTCAATCATCTGCTCGACATCGGCGGCACCGATCATCATCCGCTGTCGCCGCGATTTGAGATCTCATACATCTTCACCGCCATGCCGCTCGGCGATCAGCGCGACCCGCATCGCCTCCTCAACCTCAAGCGGATGCGCCTGCGCGTCTTTCCCGACGATGCAGATCCCGTCGTGCCCACGCTGTCAGAGCTGTGGCCGAGCGCGAACTGGCCGGAGCGCGAGATCTTCGATCTCTTCGGCGTGCATTTCGCCGGGCACCCGGATTTGCGACGGCTGCTCAATCCTGACGATTGGAAAGGCCACCCCCTGCGCAAGGATTATCCGTTGCGCGGGCTCGACCGCGGGTTTGTGCCGGGCGGCCGCACGGGCGCCGTACCGCCGGTGAGGGAATCATGAGCGTCGATCTCGCTGCGCTGTCCAACAACCCAGATCTGACGCTCTCGCCGGGTGACGATCAGGATACGCTCGTGCTCTCGATGGGGCCGCAGCATCCGAGCACGCACGGCGTGCTGCGCGTGATGCTTCGGCTAGACGGCGAGATGGTGCTGACCGCAGAGCCAGAAATCGGTTTTCTGCACACCGGCATCGAGAAGCAGGCAGAAAATCTGTTCTGGCAGCAGGCGATCACCGTCGTCGATCGCGCCGATTACCTCGCACCGCTCTCCAACAGCCTGTGCTACGTTCTCGCCGCCGAGCATCTGCTCGGCATCGACGCGCAGATCCCGGCCCGTGCGCGGGTGTTGCGCGTGATGTTCGCCGAGTTGACGCGCATCGCGAGCCATTTGGTGTGGCTGGGCACGCACTGCCTCGATCTCGGCGCGCAATCCATCTTCTTCTACGCGTTCGAGATGCGCGAGCGCATCCTGTCGATCATGGAGTTCGTGACGGGCGCGCGCATGCACCAGTCGTGGTTCCGCATCGGCGGCCTGGGCATCGACGTCCCCAAAGGCTTCCTCGAGCGTATGGACGATTTCATCGATCGCTTCCCAGAGCGTCTTGCCGACATGCGCGCCATCGTCGAGAAGAACGTGATCATCGTCGACCGTTTGGTGGGCGTGGGCAAGATCAGCCAGCAAGAGGCGATCGACTGGGGCCTCACGGGTCCGCCCTTACGTGCAACGGGCATTGCCTATGACGTACGCCGCGCGCACCCGTACTGCGACTACGAGAGCTACGACTTCGATGTGCCGACACAAACGGCCGGCGATAGTTATGCGCGCTTCGTCGTCCGTCTCGATGAAATGTATCAAGCGTGGCGCATCATCAAGCAGGCGCGCGACCGCTTTCCCGATGGGCCAGTCGTGATCGATGACCGCAAGATCGTGCCGCCGCCCAAGACGGAGATCCAGCACTCGATGGAGGCGCTCATCCATCACTTCAAGCTCGTCTCGTCCGGTTTCAACGTCCCCGAAGGGCACATCTACCAAGCCGTGGAGGGCCCGCGCGGTGAGATGGGGATGTACGTGACAAGCGCCGGGGGCAACAAACCATGGCGCGTGCGCTGGCGGCCCGCTTCCTTTTACCACACCCAAGCGCTCAAACGCCTGGGTCCTGGCAACCTCATCGCCGATCTTGTGGCCATCATCGGCAGTATGGATCCGGTTTTCGGAGACGTCGATCGATGACGCCGGAACGCGAACGGCGCGCATCGGAGCTTGTGGCTCGGTATCCGGAGTCCCAGTCCGCGCTCATCCCGTTCTTGCAATTCTGCCAAGCGCATGACGGATACGTGACGCAACAGGCCATTCACGATGCTGCGGAGATCGCCGGCATCACGCCCGGCGAAGCGGAATCTATCGCCTCGTTCTACACGCTGCTCTTCAAAGAACCGGTCGGCAAGCACAAGATCCAGGTCTGCCGGACGTTGTCGTGCATGTTACGTGGTGCCGACGAACTGCAACAGCACGTGCGCCAGCGCTTGGGCCTGGGCAATGGCGAGAGCTCACCGGATGGACGCTTCTACTACGAAGAGGTCGAGTGTCTGGCGGCCTGCGACCGCGCGCCCTGCCTGCAGCACAATTTGGAGTTCCACTATGACGTCACGCCCGAGGACTTCGACCGCCTGCTCGACGAGTGGCGGGCGAGCGATCCCGGCGTGAGCATGCCGGCCGAGTAGACGATGGCACGTTTCGAACCCGTGCTGCTGCGGGGCATCGGTCAGCTCGATCTCACCGACATCGAGAACTACAAGCAACTCGGTGGTTTTGCCGCGCTCGAAAAAGCGCTGCGTGAGATGACGCCTGAAGCCGTGCAGGGAGAGGTGAGCGCCTCCAACTTGCGCGGTCGCGGCGGCGCGGGCTTTCCGACCGGCAAGAAGTGGAGTTTTCTTCCCAAGGATGGCCGGCCGCGCTATCTCGTCTGCAACTGCGACGAGGCGGAGCCCGGCACGTTCAAAGATCATCTGCTGCTCGAGCAAGCGCCGTTTCAGATCATCGAGGGACTGCTGATCTCGGCGTATGCGATCAACGCAGCGCAGATCTTCATGTACATCCGCGGCGAGTTTCTCGAAGGTTTTCGCATCTTCAAGCGTGCGCTGGATGCGGCACGGCTGCAAGGCTATCTCGGCAAGCGTATTTTGGGCACCGACTTTTCAATGGATATCGTCGTGCATCGCGGCGCCGGCGCATATATCTGCGGCGAAGAAACCGCCATGTTGGAATCGATCGAGGGCAAACGAGGCGAACCGCGCCTCAAGCCGCCATTCCCTGCAAACGCAGGGCTGTACGGCATGCCGACGGTGGTGAACAACGTCGAGACGGTGTCGTGCGTGCCGCACATCATTGAGCGCGGCGCACAATGGTTCGCATCGATCGGTCCCGAGAAGTGCCCGGGACCCAAGATCATCAGCGTCAGCGGTCATGTCGTGCGGCCTGGGAACTACGAAGTGCCAATGGGCATCCCGGCACGCGAGTTGATCGAGGAGTACGCGGGCGGTTTGTTCCCCGGGCGGCGCCTCAAGGCGATCCAGCCGGGTGGGGGCTCGTCGGCCGCGATCTTCGAGGAAGATCTCGACACAGGCATCGATTTCGATTCGTTGGCCGCCAAGCGCACGATGTTGGGCTCGGGCGGATTTGTCGTCATGGACGACACGACGTGCATGGTGCGTGCGTCGCAGACGCTCACCCGCTTTTTCGAACACGAATCCTGCGGCCAGTGCACGCCATGCCGTGAGGGCGGTCAGTGGGTGGCGCGCATGGTATCGCGGCTAGAGGCCGGTGAGGGCAACGAGAGCGACTTGCGCGTGCTCTCGACCATCAACGACACGATCACCGGCACGAATCTGTGCCCGCTCGGCGATTCGATCATGCCGTTCTTGTCCTCCGTGTTGCGTCGCTTCCCGGAGGAGTTCGCCGATCACGTGCGCGAGGCAGGGTGTCCGTTCCGCGTGGGCGTCGCTGCGAGCATGGCCTCATGAGCAAACAGCCAGCGCGCCGCAACCTGACCCTAACGATCGATGGGCGGCAGGTCACCGTGCCCGAGGGGACGCTCGTCGTGGAAGCGGCAAGACAGGCCGGCTTCAACATCCCTGTCTACTGCTACCATCCTAAGATGGACCCCGCGGGACTGTGCCGCATCTGTCTTGTCGAGATCGAGAAGATCCCCAAGCTGCAGATCGCGTGCAACACGCAGGTGGCCGACGGCATGGTCG
Organism: Vulcanimicrobiota bacterium; assembly: GCA_019232725.1. Classification (GTDB taxonomy): domain Bacteria; phylum Vulcanimicrobiota; class Vulcanimicrobiia; order Eremiobacterales; family Eremiobacteraceae; genus JAFANK01. The sequence continues at coordinate 7,348 of JAFANK010000177.1, forward strand.
TGCACACGATGTCGCCGCGCGTCGCCGAAGGACGCCGTGGCGTGCTCGAATTCTTGCTTCTGAACCATCCGCTCGACTGTCCGATTTGCGATAAGGGCGGCGAATGCGATCTGCAAGATTTCACGATGAGCTACGGTCCCGGCGCAAGCCGCCTCACCGAACCCAAACTGCACAAGCCCAAAGCGGTCGATCTCGGCCCGACCATCGTGCTCGACGAGGAGCGCTGCATTTTATGCCGGCGTTGCACGCGCTTTGACGACGAGATAGCGCAAGAGCGCAATCTCGTGGTGAACGAGCGCGGGCATCACAGCCTGATCGCGACAGCCGACGGCTCTGACTACCGTTCGTATTTCTCGGGCAACACGACCGAGATCTGTCCGGTGGGCGCCTTGACGAGCAAGGCGTATCGGTTCCGCTCGCGGCCGTGGGACTTGAGCCACGCCGACTCGGTCTGCACGCAGTGCTCGGTTGGCTGCAATTACCGCATCGACTCGCGCTTCGGCCGCATCATGCGCACCTTCACGCGCGAGAACACCGCAGTGGACGATGGATGGATCTGCGATCGCGGCCGCTACACGTTCAACTACCTGTACGAGCCCTCGCGCTTGCGCCAGCCGCTGATCAAGCGCGACGGCGAACATCAACCGGCTACTTTCGACGAGGCGATCGCCATCGCGGCGGAGCGCTTGCGTACCGCGGCACGCAAAGGCAGCGTCGGCATCATCGGCGGCGGCCGCCTGTCCGACGAAGAAGCCTTTGCCCTGCAGCAATTCGCGCGTGAGGTGCTGGGGACGGACAACATCGATCATCGCGTCGGCTTGCAGAAGTATGCCTCGCCTTCGCGCCACGAAGCGCGACTTGAAGATATCGATGACGCGTCGCTCATCGTGATCTTCGGCGCTATCACGCCGGAACAAGCGCCCATCTTGGATCTGCGATTGCGCCGCGCGGTGGCTCGTCGCCACGCAAAGCTGCTGTTCGTGGGGCCGTACAAGCCCGATCTACCGGTGCCGTGCCGCCACGTCGAATACACGCCCGGGGCCATCGCCGAATTGATGGAACAGCTGGCCGACGTCGTGCACCATGGTCGCGAGGAGCGCGGCGAAGGCTTCGTCGCCGAGATCGCGCAGGAGCTCGCCGACGCCGAGCGGATCATCGCCGTCCACAATGGCCGCGACCCCGGGGCCATCGAGGCCCTCGAGAAGCTCATGGACCGGTTGCACGATTACGATCATCCGGTCGGCATCTTGGTCGTGGGAGCTACCGGCAATGCGCGCGGCGCGGAAGCCGCGGGCTGCGTGCCCAACTTGGGCCCCGGCTACGCTGAGCTTGGCCGCTCGGGCATGACCGCGGCGGAGATGTTCGCGGCCGCAGCCGATGGCAAACTCGACGCGCTCTATATCGCCGGCGCAAATCCCGCGCTGACATTTCCTGACGGCGAGCTCGTGCGCAGAGCGCTGCAGCGTGTACCGTTTCTGGCGGTCGCCGATCAAGTGCTCACCGAAACCGCCGCGTACGCGGATGTCGTGCTGGCTGCGGCATCCTTTGCGGAGAAGAGCGGACACGTCACCAATCTGGAGGGCCGCCAGCAAGCATTTGCGCAGGCGATCGAGCCGCCGGTGCATGTGGGCAGCGATCTGCGTATCCTCGCGGCGTTCGCGCAAACCCTCGGCAAAGAGTGGGCCATCCCCGACGACGCCGACGCGCTCTTCGCGCAGCTGCGCCACGTGCAACGCGCAGCGCGTCCGCGCTCGCCCAAAGATCCCCTGCCCCGGCCGAGGGTTGATGAAACGTCGTTATCATCTGCGGATCAAGTCGACGCCACGCATCAGCGCTTCACAATCATCCCCGTGCCGCGCTTGTACGCGGGCGGCGGAGCGTCGGCGCACGATCCTGGCATCGCCGCGATGCGGCCCGCACCATTTGCAACCTTTCATCCCGACGACGCGGCGAGAATCGGCGTGGTCCACGGTGACATGGTCCGGCTGCAAGGCCGCGGCGGCAGCATTGATGTCGAGGTGCACGTCGGACCGCAGGCACCCACCGGCGTCGCGCTCGTTTTGGCGGATATGCCGCAAGCGCCGGTCAACCGGCTGCTCGACGCTTCTGGATTTGGTTCGGCGACCGCGATAAAGGTCAGGTCTGTTGCAGCGGCGCCGCCTGAGACCATCGAGGTGACCGCATGAGTCACTTCCCCGATTGGGCGATCATCTTAGCCGTCAAATCTGGCGTGCTCATCTTCATCGTGGTGACGGCATTTGCGTATCTCATGCTGCTCGAGCGAAAGATGCTGGGCTGGTTCCAGTTGCGCTTGGGCCCGACATGGTGCGGCCCGTGGGGGCTCATGCAGCCGGCAGCGGACGCCATCAAGCTCGTGCTCAAAGAAGATCTCACCCCTGCCGGCGCCGATCTCTTCATCTATAAGATAGCCCCGGCGCTTGCCGTGCTGACCGCGCTCTTGGCTTACGCCGTGATCCCCTTTGGCTGGCTGCCCGACGGGACGCCCATCGCGATCGCTTCGCCCAATGTCGGCATCCTGTTCGTCTTGGCCGCGGGGGCGGTCGGCGTGTACGGCATTGCGCTCGGTGGCTGGGCGTCGCAATCCAAGTGGTCGCTGCTCGGCGGCATCCGTTCAACCGCACAGCTCATCTCTTATGAGCTCGCAATGGGGTTGTCGATCATCCCCGTGGTCATGCTTGCCGGCACAACCAGCTTGGCCGGCATCGTGGCGGCTCAGTCGGCGCATCATTTATGGTACATCATTCCGCTCTTCATCCCGGCATGGATCTACGGCGTCACTGCGCTCGCCGAGACCAATCGCGCGCCGTTCGATCTGCCCGAAGCTGAGACTGAGCTGGTCGCAGGATTCCACACCGAATATTCGAGCCTGCGCTTCGGCACGTTCTTCGTGGCCGAGTACATCAATATGATCACGGTCTCGGCGATCCGCACGCTGCTCTTCTTCGGCGGCGGTGATGGCCCGTGGGTAGCGCAGTTCCCACTGCTCACCGTCGTCTGGTTCTTGGTGAAGGTCGGCATCATGCTCTTCATCATGATCTGGTGGCGAGCAACCTTGCCGCGGCTGCGCTACGACCGGCTGATGACCTTCGGCTGGAAATTCTTGCTGCCCACATCGGTCGCGTGCGTCATCATCGTGGCCGGCGTGGTCGCAGCGATGGGGAATCGTTGACGTGAGCTTCATCGTTAATGGACTGCGTTTTGTGGCCAACGCCGCCACTGGACTCGTCATCGGCATGGTCACCACGATGAAGTACCTGTGGACCAAGAAAGCGACCATCGACTATCCGCGCAAGCCGTTCCCACACGCCGAACGGTTCCGCGGCGTGCACGAGCTGCGCAAATACGATGATGGGTTGGAGCGGTGCATCGGCTGCGAGCTCTGCGCCGTCGCCTGTCCTGCCAACGCGATCACGGTCATCGGCGCGGAGAATGATCCTGCGGCTCCGGTCTCGCCCGGCGAGCGCTACGGTTACCGCTACGAGATCGACATGTTGCGCTGCATCTTCTGCGGTTGGTGTGAAGAGGCGTGTCCGACCGACGCGATCGTACTGACGCCGCGCTTCGATCTAGCGGATTTCACGCGCCAGCGCCTCGTCTACGGCAAAGATAAACTCGTCGTGCGCGACCCGTTCACCCAACACATGGCGAATACGGAATCGGCGGTCGAGACGGACCCGGGAGTCGCGCCATGATGGCGCTTTTCTGGATCTGCACCGCGATCTTGATCCTCACCGCGATCGGTGTCGTCGCGAGCCGCCATCCGGTGCATTCGGTGATCGCGCTCATCGTCAACTTCAGCGCATTGGCGGTCATGTTCTTGATGCTAAACGCTGAATTCTTGGCGATGATCCAGATCATCATCTATGCCGGCGCGATCCTCGTGCTGTTCTTATTCGTCATCACGCTGCTGACGATCGGCACCGGGCCGGTCGAAAGCGGCCCGAGCCGCCTCGCGTTCCAAGCAGTGCCGTCGATCGTCTCAGGCATCGTGGCGCTTGCGCTCTTGGCGAGCGGCGTACGAACGGCAAGCGCCGCTGCTCCGCCGGAGGCGCCCGCGGACTTCGGGCTGGTCGGCAGCTTCGGCATGCAACTGCTGACGACGCACTTGTTCGCGTTTGAAGTGACCGGTTTCGTGCTGCTCATCGCCGTGCTGGGCGTCGTGCTCATGGCGGCCCGCAAGGAGCTGCGTTTCTAGCATGCCCGGAGTGCCGCTCGCCGACTACCTCGCCGTTGCAAGCGCGCTGTTCGCGGTTGGTGTGATCGGCTTTTTGCTGCGCCGTAACCCCATCACGATGCTGATGGCGATCGAGCTCATGTGGAACGCCGGCAACCTCGCGTTCGCGGCGTTCGCACGGACGTTTGTCGATTTTTCGGGGCAGATCTTCGTCTTCATCGTCGTGACGGTTGCCGCCGCCGAAGCGGCCATCGCGCTTGCCATCGTGGTCATGGTCTTCCGACGGCGGCGCGACGTCGACGTCGACGAGATCTCGGAGCTGCGCGGCTGATGGAAGGCTTTGTGGCGACGGTACCCTTCACGATCTTGTTCTTGCCGTTCTTCGGCATGGTGCTGATCGCACTTGCCGGCCCGTACGTGCCGCGGTTGGGTGCGGCGATCGTCGGCAACCTCTCCGTGCTTGGATCGTTCGTGCTCACGGCAGTGCTGGCATCATATGTCTGGAGTTTGCCGCCGGACCAACAGGTGCTCACGCTCAAGTACCCGCCGGCCTGGGCCACCCATCCGGCGTATTGGGCGCACATACCGCCACTCACCATCTCCTTTGAGCTGCGCATCGATCCATTGGCGCTCATGTGGATGCTGATCATCACCGGTGTGGGCTTTTTGATCCATCTCTATTCGATCGGGTACATGCAAGAGTCCAAGTGGTACCGCACCTTCTTCGCCTACATGAACTTGTTCGTGTTCGCGATGCTGATGCTGGTCATGGCGGGCAACTTCTTGTGGCTGCTCGTGGGCTGGGCCGGCGTCGGCCTTGCATCGTACTTGCTCATCGGCTTTGATGCTGACCGCATGGCCGCCGTTCTGGCAGCGCGCAAAGCGCTCATCATGAACGTCATCGGCGATGTCGGCATCATGGTCGCCATCTTTTTGATGTATGCGCATTTCGGCAGCCTCTCGTACAAAGTGGTCTTCGCCAACGTCACGAGCGCCGGCACGAGCGCGCTTGATTGGATCGGCATCTGGCTGCTCGTCGGCGCGGTGGCGAAATCCGCCCAACTGCCGCTGCACACGTGGTTGCCCGACGCGATGGAAGGGCCGACGCCGGTGAGCGCGCTCATCCACGCCGCCACCATGGTGACCGCAGGCGTGTACTTGATCGCCCGCGCGCATCCCATCTATGACCATGCGCCGGCCGCGGCGATGACGGTGGCGGTGATCGGCTGCGCGTCGGCCTTCGTCGCGGCCACGATCGGTATGGCGCAGTATGACATCAAGCGCGTGCTCGCGTACTCCACGATGAGCCAGATCGGTTACATGATACTTGCCGTCGGTGTGGGAGCGTACGCCGCCGGCACCTTCCATTTCGTCACCCACGCGTTCTTCAAAGCGCTGCTCTTCATGGCGGCCGGCATCATCATCCATAACTTGGGCGGCGAACAGGATATCCGCAAGATGGGCGGGCTTGCCAAGCGCATGCCATTCGCATTTTTGACGTTCCTCATCGGCACGCTCGCCATTTCCGGTTTCTTTCCGTTCGCCGGGTTTTTCTCCAAAGATGCGATTTTGGATGAGCTGCAGCTGCTCGGCCATCCGTGGCTGTGGGCATTCGGTTCGATAACGGCGTTGCTCACCGCGTACTACATGTTCCGCCTCGTGTTCATGACGTTCTTCACGGGAGCGTATCGCGGCGATCACGAGCCGCATGCAGACCGGTCCCCTACCATGGAAGTCCCAGTCGCCATCTTGGCCGTGTTGGCGACGATCGGCGGCTGGCTCGTGTTACCGGGTCACGATGAGATGAGCCGCCTGTTGCAAGGCGCGTTTGGCGATCGCGGCATTTTGCCGACCATGGGTGAGATCAACTGGTTCGTCACGGGCGTGACCACATTCTCCGCCGCCGCAGGTCTCGTCATCGCCTGGTGGTTATACGAGCGCGCACCCCAACTGCGCCGGCGCTTGGCCACGATGTTCGCGCCCGTGCAGCGGGTGCTTGCCAACGCGTATTACATCGACACGATCTACCACTGGCTCTTCGAAGTCCCGACGCTCACCGCCGCCTCTGACATCGCGAAGTATGTCGACCCCGAGGGTGTCGGCGGTGTGATCGCAGGCGTCGCCCGCACCACGACGGGGCTCGGCGACGCGATGCGCGGCTGGGAAACCGGATACTTACGCCGCTACGGTCTCGGCATGGTGGTCGGCATGGTGCTCGTCTTGGCGTATTACATCTTCGTCGTGCACGGCGGTGCCGCCGTAGGGATGCGCTGACGTGCTCATCAACACCGTCATCTTCCTGCCGCTCGTGACCGCACTCGTCCTCTTGTGCGTGCCGCGCACCGCGTCGGGCGCGCTTAAAGCCATCGCCCTGGCCGGTGCAGTCGCGACCTTCGTGCTCTCGCTCACCTTCATGTCGCTGGGCGTTTCGACAGTGGCCGACTTCACGGCGCCCTGGATCGCAGGACCGTGGAGCGCTGCGTATCACGTGCGCGTCGATGCGCTGCGCCTGTTTTTTGTGCTGCTCACGACGCTCGTGAGCGCGGTCTGCGTGTGGGCGGCATTTTCGTACGCGCAAGCGACGCGGCTGCGCGGCTTCTTGTTCTTGTTGCTGACGTTTGAGACGACGCTGCTCGGGTTGTTCACGGCAGCTGATCTGCTGTTGTTCTACATCTATTGGGATCTGATGCTCATCCCGGTCTTCTTGATCTTGAGCGGCTATGCGGGCAGCGACGACGCGCGCAAAGCCGCTTGGGGATATCTCATCTACAACGGTGCCGGCGGGCTCGTGCTGCTTCTCGGCATCATCGGTCTTGTCAACCAAACCCATACGTTCGAGGTAAGCGGGCTTGTGCCGAATCTTAGCGGCGCACTCTCGTGGTGGCTGTTCGGCGCGTTCGCCTTTGCGTTTGCGGTCAAGACGCCCGCGTTCCCATTCCATAGCTGGATGCCCGCGACATACACGCAATCGCCGCCGCCGCTTGTGGCAATGGTGTCGGGAGTGCAGAGCAAAGCTGGGCTCTTCGGGCTGCTGGCATTTGCGTTGCCACTTTTTCCCGATGCCGCACATGTCTGGGCGCCGCTGTTGCTCGTGATGGCGATTGCCAGCATCTTGTACGGCGCGCTCGCCGCTATCGGCGCGCGCGACATGAAGCTACTCGTCGCCTACTCGTCACTCTCGCACCTGGGCCTTGTCTGGCTCGCATTCTTCGCGTTCAGTATCACGTCGGTGTCCGCGGGGATCCTGATGCTCATCAGCCACGGGCTCATCGCAGCCGCGCTCTTCTTGCTGCTGGGCTTCATCGAGGAACGCGTCGGCACGCGTGATCTTGGCGCCGTCGGCGGATTGAGCCAGCATGCACCACGCCTGGCAGCATACATGCTCGTCGCCGCGATGGCCGCGCTCGGCTTACCCGGCCTCTCCGGCTTCGCGGGAGAATTCTTGATCCTGATCGGCACCTGGCAGACGCAGCCGCTCTACACGTCGCTCGCGCTCATCGCGGTCGTGCTCGCGTGCGTCTACATGCTCGTCCTCTTCCAAAGCCTCATGCACGGCCCCGAGCGATTACCGCGCGGCGCAGGACCCATCGAGCTACGCCCGCGCGAAATGTGGCTCGTCGCGCCCCTGCTCGCCGCTATCGTCTTCCTCGGCGTGTGGCCCGGATGGCTCAATGACCGGACGCCCAACGCGGTGACGGCTCAGCCACCCGCCGTGAGCACGACCGTCGGGAGACACGCATGAGCTTCCAGGGCGTATCGATATCGTGGCCCGTGTTGGCGCCGATCGTGGCGCTCACCGCCGGCGGGCTATTGGTGCTGCTCGTGGATCTTGCCAGCAAGGCGATACCGCGCGGCGTGCTCTACGGCATCGGTGTGGCAAGCTGTGTCGCCGCATTTGTGACCATGCTGCCGCTGTATGGGCAGGAGCAGGTCACGTTGAACGGCGCGTTTGCTTCCGATCGTTTCTCGTGGATGTTCGACGCGTTGCTGCTATTGACGCTTGCCGTGACCTTGGTGCTCTCATCGCTGCGCAAGGCCGAGGATGGCGGCAATGCGGGTGCGTACGCGGCGCTGCTCATCTTCTGCACCATCGGTGGCTTCGTCATGGCCGGCGCCGACAATCTGATCATCATCTTCTTAGGGATTGAGCAGCTGTCGCTCGCGCTCTATGTGCTCGCGGGTACGGGGTTTCCACGGGAAGCATCGCAGGAAGCTGCGCTCAAGTACGTGCTCTTAGGATCGCTGGCTTCGGGCTTTTTGATCTTCGGCTCGGCATTGCTGTATGGCGCGAGCGGCGGCGTGAGCCTCGGCGCGATCGCGCGCGCGGCCGCTGCGCCGCAAGGATTGTTCGTCGCAGGTTTCGCGCTCTTTTTGGTCGGCCTCTCGTTCAAGCTTGCGCTCACGCCCTTCCATACCTGGGCTCCCGACGTCTACGAGGGCTCACCGCTTGCGATCACGGCGTACATGTCCGTCGCGGTCAAAGCGGCGGCATTTGCGATCCTCGCGCGCGTCGCGTACACGGTGTTCGGTCATGACTCGGTCGCGCTCATCCCGCTATGGGGGGTCGCGATCCTCTCCATGCTGGTCGGCAACTTAGGGGCGATCCGCCAAACCAACCTGAAACGGCTGCTCGGGTATTCCAGTATCGCGCAAGCCGGCTACATCGTGGTGGCCCTGGCGGGCGTTTCACCAGGTGGTCTTGCGGCGATGCTCTTCTATCTCACCGCGTATGCGTTCACGACGCTTGGAGCATTCGCGGTCATGGCGCTGCTCGGCGACGGGTCCGACACCTATGCTGAGCTTGCTTCCTATCGCGGGTTGTTCTTCCGGCGGCCCTGGCCGGCGGCAGCGATGGCGCTGTTCTTCTTCTCGCTGGCGGGCATACCGGCCACGGCCGGATTCTATGGCAAAGTGCTGCTGTTGCAGCAAGCTTTCGGCGGCGGCCCGTGGGGTATAGGAATGGCAATCGCTTTGGTCTTTGGCACGCTCGTTTCGTTCTACGTGTATGGCAAGGTCGTGTGGGACATGTACGCCCCCGCCGAAGGTGTGGCCGCGGTGCCCAGTGGCAACGCGCTTGCTCCCTGGATCGCGGTCGTGGCCGGCGCTGCCGGCACGCTCGTGTTCGGCGTCTTGCCGCAGCTCTTCTACGCAAGTCAACCGTTCTTGACCGCTGCAGTGAGATAAGAGCGCGACCGGTGGCGAGCCTGCGGCTCGTCCATGCGAAGGTTCTTGAGGGTGTTCGTTTGAGACTGCGCTTCGCCGCCGCCGCCGCATCGATCGTGTTGTGCGCGTGCTCTGCGCACAATCCGCACGCCACCGGCACGCCGTCGCCGCTTCCGGTGGCCACGGGCGCATATCCGATGCACGGCCATGCGCCGGACTTCACATGGATCGCGGGAACGGTCGAGCGCGATCTGCGCTGTGTCTACCTCGACCTATCGGGCTCTGGCCGCTCCGGTTTTGCGAGCCGCATCGCGCTCGTCACCACATCCGATCAAGCGGCGCAACTCCAAGCGGGCGACACGGTCGTCATCAAGGGTGCGCTGAGCCAGCTCGCGTATGGAACATGCGGCGCGCCGTCCTATCGCGTCGCGTCCATCGAAGAGCACTGAGCAACTGTGGGGCGGCACACGTTGTGCCGCCCTTGCTTATCTACCCGCCGTTACTGGTCTGTCCGCCACCAGTGTGGTGGTGATGATGTCCACCCGTGCCTGAAGATCCGCTCGAACCGGACATGTCCGTCATGTCGGAGCTGTTCGACATGTCATTCATGTCGTTCATCGAACCGCTCGAACCGTTCATGTTCATGCTGCCCTTGTGATGCGAGCCGGCCAAGTGGTAGCCAGCCGCATCGGCCGCAGCCTCGCACATGTACTCGCCATGCTTGGTCCGTCCGAAATACGGATCGCCTTCGCGGTGGTACGTCTTTTTGCTCGTGTTCGCCCAAACGACGCTGCCCTTGCAATGCAGATTTCGTGGCATGGGAGCGGCCTGAGCGAGCGGCAATCCCGCGACTTCTTTCTGTACGGCCGTCATCGGTGAGGCAAGCGGCGCCACCGTCGCATTGTTTTGGGGCGCCGAGCCGCCGCCGCCTCCGCCGCAACCAACGACCGCGGCCACGAGTGCAAGCGCGCCGAGTAACTCAAGGAGTGATCGTGTGCTACGAACGAGCATATGCTTTCCTTTCACTCAACTAGCGCCAAGATGTGGCGGTCGTTTGAGCCTATTTGCGCGAAAGCCTGCGAAGGCACAGGGAGCGCTCGCATGCGTGGGAAACGCTCGGCCTTTGCATTGCTCAAAAGGAGGACCGTTATGAGCGACCGCGCCACGTATTTGGCAACGATGATCTCGCTTTCGAGCGCTGCCTTCGGCGTCATTGCCGCGCTCGCGTGGAATACGGCGATCTCCGACCTCATCAAACAATTCTTGCCAGCCGGCAAAGGCTTGCTCCCTGAATTCCTCTACGCGGTCATCGTGACGCTGCTCGGCGTGGTCGTCATGGTGAACCTTGCCAAACTCGCGGAGAAGAGCGGCGGCAAGAGCGCCATCTAAAAGGCCCGCTGCGCAAGGGCCAGTGCAGGCGGCCTATGAGCGCGCGCACGGCTTGGCCTGGCGACCTTTCACGCATGCGACTTTGCTTGGTTCAGGTAAGGTTTGCGCGAGGGGAGCCCGATACACATCTATAACACGGTTGGCAGGGCGCTTAGGAAAGCGACTTGTTTTTGGCGTGGCACCACGTGAAAGACACGCCGGCGCCCCCAAGGAGTTCCCACTCGAGTGTTGCTTTTCGCGGCTGTGGCCGCGCTATTCCTGACGACTGCCGACGCAGCTGAACCAACCACCACGCCTCCTGCGCAGGTGCGCTATGTCGGTGAGACCATGTCGTATAGCTTGCACGCGACGATGTCACAGTCGATCGCCGGCGACGACGCGTTCGGCCGGCGCATCAGCCAGACGTCAGCGCCGACCTCACTCAAACTGCACGAGCGCATCTCGATAACCAAGACGACGCCCGAAGACCTCGGCATGCACCGCTTGGGCAGCATCACCGCCACCGTAGACGGCGCGAAGCCTGTGAACAAGGACGGACAGGGATGGACGACCGTCAACAACGCAGGCATCGTATTGCACGATAGCGGCAAACTCGGTGGGTTGTTCTTGTTGCCACTCCCGTTCTTAGCCGACGCCGCGATGCACGACGGACAAGACTTGACGGTTGGCGACACGTGGTCGGGCCAGCTCGGAACAAAACTGTACGGCATGACGGCACGGCCACATTTGAAATTCTCAGTGACCGCGGAGCGGCTGGTCGGCGACACGCGCGTCTATTCGATCGACGCGACGGGAACGGTGCCGATGAAAGAACCGGTCATGACGACAAGTGGCGAGCCGCTCGGCTACGCCACGGGCATGGCCAGCGTCACCGCGCACCTCGAATACGATCGTGCCAACCGCCGGATTGTCTCCATGCGTGCGCAGCTGACGGACGTGCTGCACTACAAGGGCCCGACCAAACGGGCCTCTGGACACGTCAAAGACCATCAGCAATGCGAGGTCTCGCTCGATCAAGAGGCCGCCGCCGGCACCCAGACGCAGGCCGACGATCCCGCCCCCAGCCGCCTTCCCTAACCTAGCTTGTAATGTAGGGTCGGCTCTTTAATGTGGGGTCGGCTCTTTCATGTGGGGTCGGCTCTTTCATGTGGGGTCGGCTCTTTAATGTGGGGTCGGCTCTTTAGAGCCGACCAAGCTCCGGCGTGCCGCCGTTTGCCCGCGCTTTGCGTTCTTCGCTGTGGCGGTGCCCATACACGAAATAGATCGCAAGCCCGACCACGAGCCAGCCGGCGAAGAAGATCCAAGTGATGACCTGCGATCCTAACACCATGAGGAACAGCGACGTGACGACGCCGAGGATCGGCACAAGCGGCACGAGCGGCGTGCGGAACGTGCGCGGCCGGTCTGGCTGCGTTCGCCGCAGCACGAGCACACCGATGCAGACGAGCACAAAGGCGCTGAGCGTTCCCAGATTGACGAGCGCCAGCAGCTGGTCGAGCGGCACGCACCCGGCGATGATGCCGATGATCAGGCCGACTACCATCGTCATGCGCGCCGGCGTGCGAAAACGGGGATGGATCTTGGCCACGCCTTTTGGCAACAGACCGTCGCGCGCCATGACGAAGAAGATGCGGCTTTGTCCGAGCAACCCGGTCAGGATCACGGACGAGGTGCCGATCACCGCTCCGGCCACGGTGAGCCACGCCCAGCCGCCGCGACCGACCGACGTCAGCGCTACGGCGAGCGGCGCGCCAACATCGATGGCCGAGGCAGGCTGCATGCCGGTCAGCACGATCGCGATCGTGACATAGAAGAACGCGCCCAGCCCGAGCGCGCCGAGCACGCCGATGGGGACATCTTTCTGCGGATTGTGCGCCTCTTCAGCAGCCGTGGTCACGGCGTCAAAACCGACGAACGCGAAGAACACGATGAAGGCTCCCGGGATGATGCCGGCCTTAGCCGCCATGATCGCCGAGAGCATGCTGCCGCCCGTATATTCAATCCAGCCATGCGGCGCATAGGGATGCCAGTTAGCCGGATTGATGAACGGCAAGCCGATGACGATGAATGCCACCAAGACGCCCATCTTGAGGATCACGAGCAACGAGTTGGTGCCGGCCGATTCACGGATGCCGACCGCCAGCAGCGCGGAGAACCCTACCACCGCGATGAACGCGATGACGTCGAAATACGTATGCGCGTGCGGGTGGTATGCAGACGTCGCCCACAAGGGCAACTTGATGCCGACGCTGGTCAAGAATTGCTGAATGTTCGACGAGAACGTGCTGGCAACGGGCGCCGATGCCATCCCGTACTCCCAAATAAGATTCCAGCCGATGACCCACGCCACGAGCTCGCCGACCGTCGCATACGTGTACGTGTATGCACTGCCCGCGACACGGACCATCGAGGCGATCTCCGCGTAGCACAGCGCAGCAAATGCGCTGATGATGGCGGCGATCAAAAACGAGACAGTGACTGCAGGGCCCGCGAGGTTGTGCGCGCCATCGCCGATGGTCGCGAAGATACCAGCGCCCACCATGTTGCCCAGACCGATCGCCACGAGCGCCCATGGACCGAGAGCGCGGCGCAACGTCGGGCCGTGCGCCTGATGCTCTTCTTCCGCCAGCGCGGCCATCGACCGCGTGATGAAGAGTCCAGTATCGCTCTTGCGTGCTACGGCCATCGATCGCGTTACGCCGCCGCGTCCTTGGCAGACAGAATCGGGGTGCCCTCGAGCGGCCAGACGATGGCAGTCTGCGCGTCACGCCAGCTGAGCACGCCCTCGTGACGGGGATCGTATTCGGCACTCATCTTGTAGTGGACGATGACGTCATCGCTTTGCGCCAAGAAGCCATGCGCGAACCCCTTTGGGACATAGAGCTGATGATGATTGTCCGCCGTGAGTTCGAAGCCTTGCCAGCGCTTGTAGGTCGGCGAGCC
>JAFANK010000233.1 GCA_019232725.1 Vulcanimicrobiota bacterium
TGCGAGAGCCGAGCGAGCGCGGGCATTTCGCGCCGGCATGGCCCGCACCAGGTAGCCCACACGTTGACGAGCACATCATCGCCGCGCAGCGTGTCGAGATCGACGCGGGAGCCATGCAATTGCGGCAAGGTGAGCGCTGGTAGACGAGCGCCGACCGCTTGCGCGGGTCCGCGGTCGGGCGCGTTCGCGTTCGGGTAGAGGGCTGCGATGAGAACGATAACGGCGACCACGACGAGGCCGCCGATGAGCCAGCGAATCACTCTTGCCCGCTTTGCGGGGTGGCCAGACCGGCCCTGCCGTCACCGTCAGCGTACGCGCGCCGTGCGTGTCCTAAAGTCGCGAGCGCATGTGTCGCTAGCCGCGTAGCACAGCACTCCGCAGGCCGCTGGCTTTCACGTCGTGAAGCCGACGAATGCCCATGGCCGACAACCCGCAGTCCATCGACGAGGTCAGTCGCCTACTCGCCGACCACCGCTACATCGCCGACCGGAGCCTCGCCGTATCGGTGTATTTAGGATTGCGCCTCGGGCGGCCGCTCTTCTTAGAAGGCGAGGCGGGCGTCGGCAAGACCGAAGTGGCCAAAGTGTTGGCGGCCGGACTCGAGCGCCGTCTGATCCGCTTGCAGTGCTATGAAGGCCTCGACGTCAATCACGCGGTCTACGAATGGAACTACGCACGTCAGATCCTGCACATCCGGTTGGCCGAAGCACGCGGCGGGTCCACGACGCCGCAGGATACCGAACGCGAGATCTTCGGACCAGAGTTTCTCATCAAGCGTCCTTTGCTCCAAGCGATCGAGAACAGCGACGCAGAGCCCGCTGTCTTGCTTATCGATGAAATAGATCGAGCGGATGAAGAGTTCGAGGCGTTTCTGCTCGAGCTGCTGTCGGATTTCTCGGTGACCGTGCCCGAGATCGGCACGTTTCGAGCTGCGCGCACGCCCATCGTCGTGTTGACCAGCAACCGGACGCGCGAAGTGCATGACGCCCTCAAACGCCGTTGCTTGTATCATTGGATCGAATATCCGGATCTCGCCCGCGAAGCGCAGATCACTGAGGCGAAGGTTCCCGGCATCAGCCACGCTCTTGCGCGCGAGGCGGCCGCGTTCGTCGCGTCACTGCGCACCGAGCCGCTGTACAAGCAGCCGGGTGTGGCCGAGACCATTGATTGGGCCGCAGCGCTTGTCGCCCTGGGCACGAGCACGCTCGACGAATCGGTGACCGCCGAGACGATCGGCGCCTTGCTCAAATATCAGGAAGATGTGAAGAAAATCCGCCAGAGCGGCCTGCAATCGCGGGTCGGTGAGGCCAAGCGGGTAGCCTCGGCATGACGGGCTTCCCGCACCTGAGCCGCAACCTCATCATCTTCGGTCGCTTGCTGCGACGATTCGGTCTTGGCGCGCAGCCGGATCGCATCGTCCTCTTCGGGCAAACCCTCGCGCACGTCGGCTTCGGCTCGCGCGACGACGTGCGTTATGCGGGCCGGTGCGTGTTCGTGCGAACGCCCGAGGAACAGCGCCGCTTTGACGCCGCCTTCGACGCGTTCTGGTCGAGCGCGGCGCAGTCGCGTGGGCCTGACGAACGCACGGACGCCGCGGACCGCGCGCCCGGCAGGCCGGCGCCGTCGCCTGCACACGAGCGCTCCGCAAACCCCGCACCGAGGCCAGGTCAGCCTGAGGTCCCGTCGCAGGCCAGCGGGCCTACTGCCGACATCCGAGATGCGTCGCTCGTGCGAGATGGAGATCGAAGTTTTACCTACAGCTTTGCAGAGGCACTTGGCGAAAAAGATTTCAGCCGTCTCTCGCCGTCCGAGCTCGAACTGGCGCACGAGTTGCAGCGCCACAAGCAGCTCGACTTCGGCCGGCGTGAGTCTCGACGGACAAAACCCGGTCGCGGCGGGGTCTTCGATGCACGGCGCACCTTGCGCGCAAGCCTGCGGCAATTCGGGGAGCCGATCGACCTGCGTACCCGCACGCGTGCGTTGACGCAACGCGACGTCGTGCTGCTGTGCGATATCTCCGGCTCCATGGACCGCTACTCCCGATTATTGCTGCAGTTCATCCACGCGCTCCGGCGGTCGATCGGCAAGGTCGAAGCATTCGTCTTCGGGACGCGTCTGACGCGGATCACCAAAGCCATACAGCGTCGCGACGTCAATGAAGCGCTCGATGATGTCGCGGCCAGCGTGGCGGATTGGGGAGGCGGGACGCGCATCGGGGAGAGTCTGCGCGAATTCAATCTCGTCTGGGCACGCCGAGTGCTCGCCCGCGGCGCGATCGTCATCATCATCAGCGATGGGTGGGACCGCGGTGACGTCGGTTTGCTCGCCCGGGAAATGCAGCGGCTCCAGCGCCTGAGCTATCGGCTCGTGTGGTTGAACCCGCTCTTGGGCGGCCGCAATTACCGGCCGCAGACGATCGGCATGCGCGCGGCGTTGCCGTTCATCGATGATTTTCTTCCGGCGCACAATCTCAAGAGCTTGACGCAACTCGTGGTCGCGCTCCGATCGGTGCACCGCCGCCGCCCGAGTCGAGCCCAGACGCGCGTGCTCGAGGACGCTAGTTAAAGGAAGCATTCTGCCATGCAACCCGCGACCGAAGAACTTACCGACACCATCGCTCGTTGGCAGCAGCGGGGCGTTCGGCTGGCGCTTGCAACCGTGATCAAAGTGGACGGTTCTGCACCACGCGATGAAGGCGCAAAAATGGTCGTAGCGGAGGATGGCCGGATCGCGGGTTCGGTGAGCGGCGGTTGCGTCGAAGCCGCGGTGGCGGAAGAAGCCATGGTGGTGCTGGCGAGTGGCACACCGACCATCGCGCGCTACGGCATCGACCGCAAGATGATGTGGGATGTGGGCCTGTCCTGCGGTGGCGCCATCGAGGTGTTCATCGAGCCGCTGACGCTCACGCCGCCATCATCGGGCACCGTAACCGCCGTGTGCACTGTCGTGCGCGGACCGCAGTTCATCGGCCGTAAATTGACCGTCTCGGCTGACGGTGCAACGCATGGCGATCTTGGTTCGGCCGCACTCGCCGCAGCGGTCGCGGCGCAAACGCCAGCACTGATCAAAGCGGGCCGTTCCGTATTGCTGCACGAGGCGGCGTACGAGGTGTTCGTGGATGTCACGCACCCGAAGCCGCGAGCCCTCAT
>JAFANK010000241.1 GCA_019232725.1 Vulcanimicrobiota bacterium
CGCTTCCTCAATCCGGACCGCATCTCGATGCCGGACATCGATACAGATTTCTGCTTCGAGCGCCGCGATGAGGTCATCGAATATGTCACGCGCAAGTACGGCGAGGACAGAGTCGCCCAGATCGTGACGTTCGGGACAATGGCGGCGCGTGCTGCCGTGCGCGACGTCGGACGGGTCATGGGCGTGCCTCTTCCCGACGTCGACCGTATCGCGAAGCTCATCCCCAATATCCCCACGAGTCCGATGTCGATCCAGCAGGCGATCGACACCGTGCCGGAGCTGACGTCGCTCTATCAACGCGATGCGCAAGCGCGCACATTGCTCGACACCGCTAAACGCGTTGAGGGCTTGGCCCGCCACGCATCGACGCATGCGGCGGGCGTCGTCATCGCACCCGGTCCGATCACCGACTATGCACCGCTTGTCCGGCTCGGTGACGGCGACATCAACACGCAGTACTCGATGGAGTGGGTCGAACGCGTGGGGTTGCTCAAGATGGATTTCTTGGGCCTGCGCACGCTCACGGTGCTGGAGGCAGCCGCGACGGAGATCCGTCGTACGTCAGACCCTCGTTTCACGATCGAGAGCATTCCACTCGACGATGCCAAGACATATGCGTTGCTCTCCGCCGGACAGACGACCGGTGTCTTCCAATTGGAAAGCGCTGGCATGCGCCGGTACATCGTCGAGCTCAAACCGAATCGCATCGAGGACGTCATCGCGATGGTCGCGCTTTACCGGCCAGGACCGATGGATTGGATCAACGACTTCATCGCTGGCAAGCACGGTCGTCGCGCCATCACGTACCTGCATCCGAAGCTTCAGCCCATTCTTGAGGAGACCTACGGCATTGCGTGTCTCAAGCACGACACACCGGTACACTTAGCAGATGGTTCGTTGCGGGCTATCAAGGATATTAGAGCTGGCGATGAGATTCTGACCTGGCGGAACGGCGTAGTCGAACCCGGGAGAGTAGCAAAGGTCTGGCCCTCGGGTGCAAAACGCACGCTTCGCATCACATTGTCGACTGGGACAACTATTGAATGCTCTGAAGATCACCGCTTTCCGACACCGGGTGGGGATGTTGAAGCACGGGATCTCACAAGCCGCGGAAGCGAAGTATTTAGCTACGGCTACACGGATTCCAAGTCGATGCTGTTCGAACAGTGGAAAATACCACAGAGCCTTCCCGATGGTATCGGTGAGCTCAAGGCCTACCTTCTTGGACTATACATCGGGGACGGATATCTTGGCTCAAAGAGTGTTCCCCCGATCTGCACGGCGACCAAGCGCAATGCCATGCTAATAGGTGAATTGCTTCAACGCGCTTTCGAGTGTAGAACCCACCTGTATTTCAACACGCGAGCGTGGTATGTGTACCCGGTGTTTTTGGGGCCTCGGACCTCAAAGCTTAGACAATGGCTCGATTTGATTTACGGTAGTCGAGCGTGGAAAGCTAGAGCGAGATCGAAAAGTCTTCCTGCTAACTGCGTTAGTTGGCCAGAGGAGGATCGCGTCGCCCTTCTCAGGGGCCTTTGGGATAGCGATGGATCGTACGGCGACGGTGGGCCATTATTTCGCTCTACGTCGTCGCGACTCGTCGAACAAGTCGCGGACCTGCTCTCGACCCTAAAAATCTCATTCTACGTTCGTAAGACTGCGGTGTTTGTTCGAGATCGGTCGCGGTTTACAAAGCTCTTAAAAGGACCTTTACTGCCAGACAAAGTGTACACGACTGCCAGAGCTAGCAACGCGCTTCCAGTCCAAACAGCGGCAGTGTGGGAGCGGCTTGGCGCCGCTGTGGCGGCCACTGATCGTACCGCGCGGAAGTGTCTTACGCATGCGTCAACGTCGGAGCTGATGAAAATCGTTCCCGGCAGCCTATATCCAACTAGGATCATCGGCTTTTGGGATGCCTACAACGCTGTCTATCGTGACATGTACCTTCAAGACACCCGGCCGGTCTGCATCGATAGTATCGAGCCTATCGGCGACCATGATTGCTTCGACATCCAAATGGAAGACCAAACGAGTCCGTATTTCGTTGCTAACGGCATCGTAACGCATAACTGCTACCAAGAGCAGGTTATGCAGATGTGCCGAGACCTCGCGAGCTACACGGCCGGGCAAGCGGACGAGATGCGCAAGGTCATCGGGAAGAAGATCAAAGAGAAGATCCCAGTCGAGCGCGACAAGTTCATCAAAGGATGCATGCGCAACGGTATTGATGAGCAGCTCGCGACCAAGATCTGGCAGTTCATCGAACCGTTCGCGGGCTACGGTTTCAACAAGGCGCACTCGGTGTGCTACGGCTTGCTCGCCTACCAGACTGCCTGGCTGAAGGCCAACTACCCACTGGCGTTCATGGCCGCGCTGCTCACATCCGTGAAACAGAACACCGATAAGCTCGTCGAGTATTTGGCCGACTGCACGCAACGCAAACTCCGCATCCTGCCGCCAGATGTTAATGAAAGCGGTAAAGACTTCACCGTCGTCGGCGAAGCGATCCGCTTCGGATTGGCCGCGGTGAAAAACGTTGGTGAGGGTGCGGTGCAGGAGATCATCGCGCGGCGCGCAGCCGGCGCATTCGCATCGCTTGCCGACATCTGCGCCCGGGTCGACTGCCGCATCGTCAATCGCCGCGTGTTGGAATCGTTGATCAAGGCCGGTGCACTCGATGGCCTGCCGGGTAATCGCAGCGAGCAACTTGCCGGATTGGATGCTGCGCTCGACTACGGCCAGCACGGCGCCCAGGCGCGCGCAGCCGGGCAGACGTCGCTCTTTTCTTCTGATGAGTCCGGCGGGTTGCCGCCGCCAGGGTTGCCGCGTCGCGATCCGCCGAGTGGCGCGGTGCTGCTCGCGCAAGAGAAGGAAGCGATCGGCGTCTACATCTCGGGCCATCCGCTCTCGGACAAGGCCGATGAGTTGGGACGTCGCACGACCCATGCGATCGCGATGTTACGACAGCTCCCTGAGGACGAAATGGTGACGATCGGCGGCGTGATCACGGCCAGCCGCCGCGTCGTCACCAAAGCCGGTGGGCAGATGCTCGTCGCAAAGCTCGAAGATCTGACCGGCACGGTCGAAGTCGTCGTCTTTCCGAAATGGTTCCCCGATCTGTCGCCCATGTTGTTGGACGAGGCGATCGTCGTCATCAAAGGCCGCGTCAAGGAGCGACGAGTCGTGGGGAAACCGCCGGGCTATATCGAGCCACAATCAGCTGATGAAGAAAAACAAGAACGCCCGGAAGTGAGCCTGCAAGCGCTGGAAGCATGGCCCTTCAACCAGGCCCGCTATCTCAATGCGCAGTCGCGATCGCAAACCGCGGACCGCGACCGGCCGCCGGCGCAGGCGCTGCACATCCGTTTGCTCGGCGATCCAACTGATGCGCAACGGCTGCAAGCGCTGCGCGATTTGCTCCGCAATGCGCAAAGCGGGGACGACCGCGTGTACCTGCATGCCGGCAGCGGCGGCGAGTCCAGGCCCTTGCGCCAGCCGGTCTCGCTTACCCCGAGCTTGCGCGAGGATTTCCGATCGCTGTTCGGC
This sequence comes from Vulcanimicrobiota bacterium, assembly GCA_019232725.1. Lineage (GTDB taxonomy): Bacteria > Vulcanimicrobiota > Vulcanimicrobiia > Eremiobacterales > Eremiobacteraceae > JAFANK01. The sequence continues at coordinate 3,547 of JAFANK010000241.1, forward strand.
GCCGACAACGTGTGGCTCGCCGACACCGCGTGAAGCAAATGCTCGTCGCGATCGATGTTGACGGGACGCTTGTCGGCGACGACCTCGTCATTTCCGCAGCCGATCGCGCTGCCATCGAAGCTGCCGCGCGGAGCGGCTGGATCATCTGCCTTGCCAGTGGCAGGCTCTTCGCAGCGTCGCGACCGTTTGCGCAACAACTGGCACTGAGCGGTCCCATCATCGTGCTCCAGGGCGCCGTGGCATACGATCTCGCGAGTGGCCGGCGCCTTTTCTGCAGCGCGCTGGAACGGCGCCTGGCACTGCGCGCATACGATTTTTTGAAAATGCGCGGCTTCCACATGCAGCTCTACTTCGGCGACCAGCTATATCTCGACAGGCTCAACCGCTGGTCAGACTACTATCTTTCGTTGTCACGCGTGAAGCCTGTTATGGTGGCGGACCTTCGCCTCTTATTGTCCGGCACACCGCCGGTCGAGCCCGGGCCGATGAAGGTGCTCGCCATCGCGGAGCCCAGCGAGGTCGCGGCCACGATACCCGCTCTCAAACAGGAGGTCGGAGCGAGAGCTAACGTCTTTCGCAGTCTGCCGCCTTTTCTTGAGGTCACCGATCCCAACGCGAACAAAGGCCACGCGCTGCGCACAGTCGCTGCGTTGGTCGGCGTGGACATGGCAGACACGGCGGCGATCGGGGACGCGGACAATGACATCCCGATGTTGCGGGCGGCAGCGCGGTCGTTTGTCGTCAGCAGCGGTTCCGAAGCAGCCAAGGCCGCCGCTTCAGTGGTGGTCCCGCAACTCGGCCGGGGCGTGGCCGAAGCGCTGCGCCTATTAGAAGAAGAACGAGCTCGTGAGCCGGCCTGAAAAAGTGCGCCGGCGGACGGCGCGCCAAGCGGCCCTCGGTCAAAAAGCCATTGTGACCGTGACCGTTGCCCTCGTGCTGACGGCGGTTGCGGCTGGACTCTGGCGAGAGGCTACCGACCCACGCTTTGCGGTCGGCCTCGTGACGGTTGATGGCTGCCAGCATACGGCGGTGCCCGACGTCGTCGTTGCCGCAGCCATACCGGTAGGCACTAACGCCTGGCTCATCGATCGAGCGGCCGCCGCGCGCCGGGTTGAGGCGTTGCCGTGGGTGCATACTGCGCGGCTGCACGTCCGCTGGCCCAACCAAGTGACCATCACGGTCAGCGAACGCCAGCCCGTTGCCCTCGTCGCGCTCGGCCAGCCAGCGCGGGCTCCAGCGATTCCTGCTTACGCGCTCATCGATGAAACGCAACGCGTGCTCACCCTGGACGCAGATCCGGCCACGTCGACCGCCTTGCCGGTTCTCGTGGTCGTGCCGCCGCCAGCGCCGGTCCCGCCAGGTGCCGTTATCGACCGCGCTGAGGTCGGACAGGCATTAGAAACCTATCGTCGGCTCGTCGCCATGGGTCTGCGCATCAGCGACGTCGCGATCGCTCCATCCACAGGCATCAGCGCCACCGCAGACCGGAATGTGCGCGTTCTCTTCGGTGAAGACGAGGATCTTGCGAAGAAGGCGGAACTGTTCCAAGCGATCGTCGCAAAGATATCCACACCCTCGCGCGTCGCATATATCGACGTGCGCAGCATCCGAGCACCCACTGTGTTGTATCGCTAGGAGGCGATCACGTCGCGATCGCGCATCGCATCCTCGCGCGAATGAAAAAGGGATGTGGCCGCGCGCTTGGAACAGCACTCTGGCGCGACGCGCCGGTGAAGATCTTCTATTGAAAGGCTGGCGTTGGCACGTAGCGACGTGATCTGCGGACTCGACATCGGGACCACCAAAACGGCTGCGGTGATCGCGAGTGTCGGCAGAGACGGACCCATCGACATCATCGGGTTCGGCGTAGCTCCCTCCTCGGGACTGCGCAAAGGCGTCGTCACCGATCTTGAAGAGACGGTCAAATCCATCGAAGCAGCGATGGAGTCGGCCGAGCGCATGGCCGGCCAGCACGTTTCGCACGCATTCGTCGGCGTTACCGGCGAACATATCAAGTCCCTCAACTCACATGGCATCGTCGCCGTCAGCGGCGATGAACATGAAGTGGGCCCGCTCGACGTCAAACGCGTCGTCGATGCCAGCACGATCATCACACTGCCCGCCGAGCGCCAGCTCATCCATACCTTGCCTCGCGAGTATGTGGTCGACGGCCAAAACGGCATCACCGATCCCGTCGGCATGACCGCGACGCGCCTGGAAGTGGACACGCACATCGTCACTGCCGGCTCGTCGTTCATCGCCAACGTGCTCAAGTGCGTGCACCGCGCTGGTATCGAGCCCGCCGGCGTCATCTTCGAACCGCTGGCTGCGGGCGCGGCCGTTTTGTTGCCGGAAGAACGCAACGCGGGCGTCGTGCTGCTCGACATCGGCGGCGGCACGACCGATGTCGCCGTCTATTGGGGCGGCGGTGTTTATCATACCTGGACGGTGCCGGTTGGCGGCGACCTCATCACCAACGACATCGCGCTCGGCCTGAAGACCAGTCACGGCGAGGCGGAGAACGTGAAGCTCGCCTTTGGCACGGCGGACGTCGCGGCCGATCTGGGCGAGGAGACGTTCGAGGTGAAGGCTGTTTCCGGCCGCACCACGCGTCCGGCAGCCAAGCACTTCCTCCGTCAGATCATCGTCGCGCGCATGTCGGAGATCTTCAAGCTCGTGCGCTCGAACCTGGCGGAGAATTGTCCGCCTGAGGTGATGTTGGCCGAACTCGTGCTGACGGGCGGCGGTGCGGAGCTCACCGGTGTCGATGCGCTCGCGGCGGACCTCTTCGACCTGCCGGCCCGCATCGGCACGCCCATGCACGTCGGCGGGCTCACAGAGACCATCAAGCATCCGGCTTACGCAGCCGTCGTCGGCCTTGTCTTGTTCGGCGCCAAATCCGAGGGTGCGGTGCAGCCTGCACGTACGAACGGCAAAGGCGTCTGGCACCGCGTGACGTCATGGGTCTCCGAAGTGTTCGGATGACCGCACCTCGACGACGCCGCACTCGCAGCGGCGATACACCACGACCACCGGAGATCGCTCCAACTGTTTCCGCACCTCGAGCAGAGAAGGGAGAAAAAATGACCGATCAGCGCCGCTACGTTCCCGAGCACATGGCAACCATCAAAGTCATCGGCATCGGTGGCGGAGGTTGCAACGCCGTCAATCGCATGG
>JAFANK010000326.1 GCA_019232725.1 Vulcanimicrobiota bacterium
CGAAATCGCACGGCGGGTATTGCCCGCCCCGCGCATCGAAGTGTTCGAGCGTTGCGGCCATAACCCGCACATCGAACAGTCCGAGGCGTTTTGCGCACTGGTGCTCGAGTTTTTAACCACCGCGTAAGGTCCGCTGTCGTCGGACTCTTCTGCGCGACACTCATTTCCGCGCCACCAGCAAACGCAAATCCCCCAACTCCGGCCCCAGCGGTAAGCCCATCGGCTTCACCGACACCTGTGCCGCTCATCGTCCCCCCGCACGATGCGCCGCCGGTGCGTGCGACGACACGCCCGATCGTCCCCGCCTATACAGCTAGCACGCCCGTACCGCCGGAAAACGTGTGGTTGGGCCCGAGCACGAGCATCGTCGTGCCGATGGCGATCCACGATAGCCGCCCTTACGTCCAGGCGCTCATCGACGGGCATCCCGCGACGCTCGTGATCGACACCGGCGTCGTCGACACCATGGTCGACCCGGGCGCGCTCGATGATACGAATGAGACAAAGGTGTCGTTGCAGATCGGCGAGCTGCGCTTTCCAAAGCTCGCATTCGTCCGCATCGGCGTGCGCGCGTATGCGGAGCGCGAGTTAGGCACGCCGGCAGATGGCATCATCGGGCGCGACCTGCTGGCGCGCTACGCAGTTCAGTTGGATTTTCCCGGCCGCCAGATGACGCTTTATCGCGATGCCCACGCAATGTTGCCGCCGGCACAAGGTGCCGTGACCTTGCCATTGCGAGTTCTTGATGGTCTGCCGGCAATTGGAGCGTCGCTTGATAATCAGCAAAGCCGTTGGTTCGCGCTTGCTACGGGGACCAGCGGACAGGTTGCGCTCGAACCATCGCGGGACCGGGCGACCATGCTCGGTCGCAACGAGCATTCTATCCCCTACCAAGACGTGAGTATCGCCGGCGTCAACAGCGGCGTTCTCGTGCGGACTCGTACGCTCAGTGTCGGAGGCCTGACCTTCAATCAGCCGCTGGTGGCGCTGCTGGACCGGAGTCGTTTCGAAGGAAACGACATCACGGGCTCGCTTGGCGCCACCATGCTTTCCGGCGTCAGCGTTACGATCGATGAGCCGGCATCGAGCGCAACGATCGTCGCGCCGCCAGGTGCAACGCTAGCGCGGTTTTACGAGCCGAGTGGAATTGGGCTCGAGATGCGGCACGGAGCTATCCTTGTGCGCAATGTGGTTCCCGGCACGCCTGCGGATGAGCACCTGCGACCAGGCGATGAGATCGTCTCCATCAACGGCCTGGCCCCGGCGACGCTCGAGTTCGCGCGATCGTTGTTGGATGGCAACCCGGGCACCAAAGCCTCGATCGTCTACCGGCGCTGGCACCTGACGCATTCGGTGACCTTGACCCTCCACGTGATCGTCTAATGATCCGCATTCGGGATCTCGCGCACGTGCGCATCGAGCGCGTGGAGTTTCCAAGTGCTGGAGGTACGGTGCGCGGGCTATATTATTCAGGAGGGCCGTCGCACACGTGCGTCGTCCTCGCGCATGGCTACTCGTCGAGCAAGCACAATGTCGATGGGCTCGCTTTTTATCTAGCAACTGAAGGCGTCGCATCGCTGGCATTTGATTTTCTGGGTCACAAGCTCGGCGCGAGCTCTCTGCCGCTGCACAGTCCACTGGATCTGCGCACGAATGTGTTGGATGCCGTCGCGAAGGCACGAACGGTACAGGGCGTCCAGCGCATCGTGGCGTGCGGTCACAGCATGGGCGCGGCGGCCTCCATCGGCGCAGCAGTCGAATCGCAGTCGATCGACGCGGTGATCGCGATGTGCACCGCCTTCGGCCGAAACGACGCGCTTCACGCATCGCCCATGGTTGCGGGCCTGCGCAACCGCGCGGCCTATGTTGATGGCCCTTCACCGGCAGATTTGACGAAGACGATGGACGGCTTCACCCGGCGCGTCGCCGAGATCTCGCCGCGGCCGCTCCTGGTCATCGCGGGAAGCAAAGATGCGATCGTGGCGCCGTCGGCAGTCCGCGCACTCTTCGATGCTGCGGGCGAGCCGAAGGACTACGAGCTCGTTGACGCTACACATACGGACTGCGCCGAGCGCGCAAAATTCGTCGTCCTCCGCTGGCTTCGAGCGCGAGGCTTCTCGACACCACGGTCGAACGCCTGACCGTGCCACAAGAGGTGCTTCACCAGGGCTATGTGGGGTTGGCACTTTAGTGCCAACCTAACGCGGAGGCAATGACGCACGTGTCGATGACCAAAAAACTTTTCGCACTCGTCGCAGTGATAGTGCTCGTTGGTGCGGCTGGTTTGATGCGCGCCGGTGCGGATCGGCTTCCGTCCGTTGATGTAGCGCAGGCGCAAGCACCGACGCCGACGGTGTCTGTGACCACGCTACCGGCAATGCCTGGGAAACCGACACCCGGCCCAGCGGCACCGTCTCCCAGCCCTGAGATGCCGCTGGTGACGCCTGAGCCGACTTCGGCGCCGATGGCCGGCGGTGCCCCGACGCAGCCTCCCGTTGGCACGGCTTTCATCCAGGTCGAGGGTCAGGTCGCAAACCCGCTAAGCTTGTCATTGAATCAACTGCAGCACATGAAGTCACTGTCACTCACGCTGCACTTCCATACCTACACAGGTGTGCCGCTGCAAGAGATCCTCGCGCAAGCCCAACCGACGTTCAGCAGCGATCCCGAGACGCTCATGCGCAAGTATGTCTACTTCGAAGGTTTTGACGGCAAGAATGCGATCTTGAGCTTCCCCGAGTTTAGCAAAGCATTCAACGGTCAACTCGTGCTGTTGGCATACGTTGTGGATCTGCACGACGTGAAGCCGCCGGGCTTCGTGCAGCTCGTGGTCCAAGGCGATAAGAGCAACGCACGCTTCATCAAGATCGCGCGGGTCATCGTCGGGGAGCCGCCGACGCCGCACTAGTCGCACGTGCGAGCTCGACCACCACGGGAAAGCGGCCGGCAGCCGGAGTAGGATGCACTCCGGCCTCGATGGGGATGTAGCTCAGCTGGTAGAGCGCTTGCTTCGCATGTAAGAGGTCAGGGGTTCGAGTCCCCTCATCTCCACGTTCGACCTCTGATGGCTCAGATCAATATTTCATGCTGAAGTAGAACGTGTATAGACGCGGCGGCCCGGTCTGTTCCAATTCATAAGGCTGCGAACTGTAGTTATACTGAAACGGCTGGCACGAGAAACTTTGCCCTGGCGCGCAGGCGTTACCGTTTACACCCGAGGGGGACCCTCCGTTGCCGAATCCCGAGAATCCGTAGTATGGGTTCGATGGAATGCGCGTTGGAGCATAGTTGCCGAAGAGGTTCTCTGCACGGATGCCGACTTCGGAGTTGTGGACATTGTGACCGATGATCTGGCTGATCGTAAAGTTAACGGTCGTTATTGACGGAGTTAAGAGCGTCCCGGGGTCGCCGCCTTCTTGAGTCCCGCGCGAGGCAACGATCTGCCCGGACCCATTGGTGACGTAATATGCGCCCGTCTTCCCCGATGCAGAATTGACATCGGTGTTATTAACCTGCATCGGTTGGCCGTTTGGGCCGAATACATAGGTCCATTTGCCAACACCGTAGGGGTAGCCTGACGCATACGATATGGTAGCCGAAGCGTGTAGCCCCGAATGCCAGCCGTACACAATGTTCGCCGTCCCTGTCACCGGAGAAACATAGGCAACATGGTAAAGATGGCCGGCAGCCAACGCTGCGCTATTGACCCCCGGGAAGAAGTCGGCGAGATAATTTGCCAGAGTGTCGTCGTACGTGGCAGCGACGAGCCCCGAGAAGCCATACTGTGCGCTCCGCTGCAGGGCGAACTCGATGCCTGCGTTCTTGTTGATGCCAGAATTGTCAACTCTCGGCGGTCCGAACACTGGTGTGCCGCTGGGTAAGAGGAAAAGTAACAGCTGATCCGCGACGGCGTAGTTAAAGCCCTTACGATAGTACGGTGTGATCCGCAGCTCGAGGCCGTCGCCGAAATCGTGCTCGATCGAAAAATCGTAGTTCACCGCAGTCTGCGGCAGCAGCGGCGTGTACTGCGCAAACTCGTGGGTTGTTAAGTCTAGCACACTTTGCTGGTACAGATTCGTAATGCCATTGCAACCAACGTTGCCGTGAGCGGGGTCTTTGCCATTGACGCACGTCGGACTATATCCAGGCAGTGGGACAAAGCAGCCACTTTGAAGATTGCAGTGTTGCAATGCAGGATTGACATGAAACGTATTCT
>JAFANK010000346.1 GCA_019232725.1 Vulcanimicrobiota bacterium
CGTCGGCGCTTTGAGATACTCCGGGCGGTCGCGCAACGGGTTGCTCGACAGGCTCGGGACTGACCGAGTCGATGATACCGTCAACGCCGGTTGTTGCCTCCCCCGCCGCGGGCTCGGGAGCCGATGAGCTAGAGTCAGGTCGAGCAAAACGGCGCGGTAAGAATGGAATAAATTCCCGCTCAGCCATGAGCGTGTCCATTCATGTGGCGCTCGATCTGCTGACGTAGCTCCGGCGGATATTCCCGCAACACGTTGGCGCGCACTGTCGGCGGCATTGAGCTGAGCACATACGCGGTCGTCTGCGGCAGCTCGCGCTCCAAAGCTACGCCGAGCATTGCTGCCGCGGTCTGCCGTTCATTCATCTGCGTGGTGACGTGTGAAGACCGCAGGTACCAGCCGCCGGCACACAGGCACAGGGCGACCACGGCGACCGCGACAAAGCGCGAGACATTGGCTGGAAGTCTCCGTGGTGTCACGGATTGGTCAGCGGCGAACGGCAGGGCTTGCACTGCGACATCGTCGCCAGCAGCCAGATCTGCTCCCGCGGCCGCGCGCACGAGGTCCTTGACGCTTGCGACCTGGTCGGTCGTGACCTTGCGAGCATCTAAGAACACGGCGACAGCGACGTGCGCCACTGCATCGGCATGCGAGGCCTGGTGCTCGACCACCGTGTCGTACGCATAGCGTGTACGATCCCGGTCGCGTTCAAAATGCTTGCCGCCATCAGAGCCGTGCTCTTTCCCGCTGTCCGATTCCAACAGGCCATGTGGCGTGACACGTGTGCTCTGCGACGTCCGTTCCAACCCGGAGCTGCGCAGGCTTACCCGGACGATCGCCGCACCGGCACCGAACACCTCATCCAGCGCAGACTGGATCGAACTCTGCAGCCGTTGCTCACGGGCGCCGGCGCGGTCGACCGTGACCTGCGATGCGCCGGCAAGCGAACCGGTGCCGTCCACGATCACGACACGCTCTGGGGTCAACCCAGGGTATGCCGCCGCAACGAATCGTTTCATGCCGCTGATCGCCGAGGGCGAAAGCACCGCCCCTGATTGCATGACAAGCTGCACGCTCGCGCTTGCCGGCGCGCGCGCGTCGTCACCAAGCAGCGGGTCCGCGACGGCGGGGGCGATGACGACCGTCGCATCGGCGACGCCATTGGAGCGGCGGAGGCCAGCGACCAGATCGCCCTCAATCCCGGCGCGCCGCCGGTCATCGACGCTCGATTGCGGCGCAAATGCGCTCTCCTGTTGTTCTAAGACTTCGCTCGTGGTGGGCACGAAGCGGTGTGGAAGGCCGGCCAGCGTCAAGCGCAAGAGCACGTCGCGACGATGGAGCGCAGGGACAAAGAGCTGCGTGTGTTGCGCGTCCGCCATGAAGGGTTCGTTCCAGATCGTGAGCGCTCGCTCAACCTCGAGCGTTTGACTCGGATGCAGCGGTGCTGCGAACAGCGGCGTGAGGGCATTCATCCTGGAGCTGACCGCCACGATGATCAAAAGCACGCTGAGCGCGCACCCGGCCGCGAGCGCAGGAGTCTTACGTCTGACAAGCCACGAGACCGTCTGACCAAGCACGCGCGGAACGATCGGCGGAAGGTTAGCGAGCATCGCTCACGCTTGCGTCTGCAGCAGCGCGGAGATGGCTCCGCTCACACGCGAAGCAGCAACCGCCGCAACTTCGAGCATGACGTCCGCTTTGGCACGGGCGATCGCCGCGTCTGCAATGCTGCCCTTACCACTCGCCACATCGGTCGCGAGGGCATCAGCACGTGACAGCGCGCCGGTTAGTGCATCGGCGGTCGCGCCCATCAGATCCGCAAACGACGGCCCATGTGGTTGGTGCGGGGCGGCTTCGGGCATCGCGCCGAGCGCGGGTATGGGATCTATCTGCATCGTGCCATCTATGCCCGATCGATGTCTGCCGCCTCGAGATCCATCTGTTTGGCGGCCTGCAGCATGCTGACGTCGGCATCGTACGCTCGTCCCGACGAAACGAGCTGGACCATCTCCTGGATGGGATCAATATCTGCAAGGGCGACGTACCCTTTGTGTGCCCCGCTCGCATGCGCGAACGGACTACCTGGATCGAGACGGTACTGCGGTGGGCGATGTTCCTCGACGATGCCCGCGACTGCAACACCGCTAAGGCCTGCACGGTCGCGTCCGCTCGCGGGGTCCATGCCATCCATCCCATCAGCCGCTGGCGTCCACGTTCCGTCAGCCTGAGCAGACGTCTCATCTGGAGTTGACCGCATCAACGCGTCCTGCAACACCGACGCAAACGGTGCGCCGTCTTCGAGTACGGCGACTTTAGGCCGAAAGACGCTGCCATCCGCCCGCACAACGCCGGCATTGGCCAAGTTCTCGCCGATCAGGTCCATCTGGATGCGTTGCGCAGCCATCCCGCTGGCCGCGATATCATAGATGTCACCCATCAGCGGCGCTCCTCTTCAGCCACCGTGCGCAGTTCGCGGAGCATGGCATGCTCTTGGTCCGCCAGCGCGCGGTAGGTGACCGCGTTGCGAGCTTGAGCACCCATTGCGAACTCCAAAACGCTCGCCGGCCCCTGGGCCTGCACTTCTTGCAGCACAGCGGCAAACGGGCTGGCTGGGCCCTCATCCCCGCTCGGGCGCACGTCATGCGCGACAAACCCAGGCGTACGCGCGTTTGCTACGTCATCTGCAAGCACGGTGGCTCGGGCTTGCGCAAAGCGCATCCCGCCTTCGACAGCGTCTAATCCAGCGTCGCTCATAAGGGGCGCATCGTAGCCGGGTCATATGACCGCGCGCTGACCGTCATGCGGCTATCGAACAGACAAACGCTTTGAAATTCGCGGCTTGCGTCACACTTTGCCGATATTCATCCTGTGACCAAGCGCGACCGCCGTGACGACCCCTGGAACAAAATAGCCTCCAGGCTCGACGAGGCGCTTGACGATGCACGCACACTCGCGGACGAACGCCCCGCTCCGAATACCCGCGGTGTCGACAAACTGCTCACCCTCCTCAATGATGCCCGCCGCGATGTCCAAGCCCGCGAACTGGAAGCGCGCGTCGCAGCCGCTCGCGCACAGCGTCTTGAATCAGACCTCGAGCGGCAGCGTCGCCGTGCGGATGTGCTTGTCCGCATCGGCAAGGCTATCAACGCCGTCCGCGAACTGCCCGCTTTGCTTCAGTTGGTCATCGATCTGGCGGTGGATGCAAGCGGCGGCGAGCGTGGACTCGTCGTCGTGCGCGACCCGGCAGGCGGCGTGCGCGAATATTCCGCCGCGGCGAACCTGGATGCCGGCATATTGCGTCAGCCCGAGTTCGCCGTCAGCCGTTCGATCCTCGAGCGCGTGTTTCGCGACGGCCAGCCGGTCGCGACCACCGATGCGCAAAACGACCCCGATGTGAACGCGGCGCCCAGCATTCACTCCCTCCACATCCGGTCCATCATCTGCGTCCCGATCAAGAGCAAGGATGGGATCATCGGCGTCATCTACGTCGACTCGCGCGTGACCACCAATGCGCTGTTGGCCCACGACCCGGACCTCTTAGCCACGATCGCCGACCAGGCCGCCGTGGCCATCGACAACGCCCGGCTCTATGAAGATTTGAGCGAAAGCTTTCACGAGCTCTCGACGGTCAAGGCGCAGAACGATGAGGTGCTCGAGTCAATCGCATCAGGCGTCATCATCTTCGACGACAAGGATACGATCACACAATTCAACCGCGCCGCGGAGCTGACGTTCGGCTTATCCGGCTCGACCGTGCAGGGCCGCAGCGCGCGCATCCTGGACACCTGGCTCCCTGGCTTCACCGCGCTGCTCGAGCAGCACAAAGCCGCGCCCGAATCTCATATGCAAGTCGAGATTCCTGGCAATCACTTCGTGCGCGGACCGTTCCATCTGCAGATCACCTTCTTGCGCATCCGCGGCTCGCTGCCCGGTGCGGGCAGTACCGCAGCGGTCATCAACGATCTCACGGAGAGCCGTGCCTTGGAGGCCGCGAACGAGGCGCAAGCGCGCAAGAGCGAACAGATCGCACGGTCGTTTGAACGCTACGTCGCTCCCCACGTCGTCAGCTCGCTCATGCGGGACCCTGAGCAAATCGTCCTAGGCGGGACGCGGCAGACGGCCACCATGCTGTTCGCAGACATCCGCGGTTTCACCGAACTCTCCGAGCGGCTCATGCCGGAACAGGTCGTGGAATTGCTGAATCGGTACTTGGCGCCGGTGGTCAACGTCGTGTTCGCCAACGCCGGCCTGCTCGACAAGTTCTATGGCGACGGCGTCATGGCGGTCTTCGGTGCGCCCCGTCCCGGCGACGATGATGCGCTCCGCGCCGTGCTCACTGCTGGCCAGATCCTCGAACAGGTGCGCGCGCTCAACGAGCAACCGCAGATCAGCTGGCCGCTCGCGGTCAGTGTCGGTCTGGCGACCGGTGACGTGGTCGCCGGTCACATCGGATCCGAACGTCGCCTCGAATATACGGTTATTGGAGACGCAGTCAACTTGGCATCTCGTTTACAGCAGATCGCGCAGCCGGATCAGATCCTCGTCGACGAGCGGACGTACGAACGCGTGCGCACCCGTTTCGCGGCGACGCGCCGGCTCGCGCGCATCAAGGGCAAAGCTGGCCTCACGCCGGTCTATGTGATCCACGGCTAATCGTGGCGAAACGGACGGTGGATGAGGGTCCGTCCGCGACACGGGCGGACCAAACGCTTGGGAACGCGAGACGCGATGCCGCCCGGACGCTCGCGTCGACAGCGCGCGGCCTTTTAGGATGCAATGTCTGTGAGGTCTATCTCTACGACGAAAACGCCGACGCGTATCTGAGCGCGACCCGAACAGCCGATGGTGAGCCGCCGCTTGCGGGGCCACCCATCCCGGGCGCTGCTGTCGCCGGCATCTTCCCTGATTCCGGTCTGCTGACGATCGACGACACGCGCGCAGCGCCGGATGCTCTCAAAGCAACGCTCGATAACCTGAGCGCGGTCTCCGCACTCGTGCTGTCGGCGTCCACGCCGCGCACGCCGCTTGGGATCATCGTCTGCGCATATCGCTGGTCTCGTCACTTGAGCGCGGCGGGCGAACTGACGCCCGGTTCGTTTGCTCGCATGGCATCCGCAATCTTGGACCTTGCACGGCGCGCGGAGAATGCGCTCGATCGAGCCGACCGCATGGCCGCGTTGCTCGATAGCGCCGCTCGCTTCGCGGGTGAGCTCGATCTCGAACAGCTCTTCACCGCTATCCATGACGAGGTCGCGCGCCACATGGATGCACCCTCGTTCTTCGTAGCACTTGCGAGTGGCGAGGCGCACGAACTGCGTACCGAGTATGCGGTCGAATCGGGCGTGCGCTTCCACTCCGATGCACTGCCCGGACGAGAGGGTCTCGCGGCGCAAGTGTACGCAAGCGGCCGTCCCTCGCTCGTCGAGTGGACGGATCTCGTCGAGACCGGTATCACCGAGGGCATGAGCGCTGGGTCTGTGCTCATGGTGCCCATGCGCTTAGGCGATCGCATCATCGGCGTCATGTCGGCGCAGTCGAAGCGGTCGAACGCCTACGACCAGCACCATGTCGAGTTCTTGCTGGAAGTCGCTGAGCAGGCGGCTACGGCCATCCAAAACGCCGGCGTGCTGCGCGAGGAACGGCGCCGGATGGCCGAGCTCACAACGCTCCACCGCATCGCGGTTTTGACCAGCTCCGAAAATCAGCTCGAACGGATCATGGCCGCCATCGTCGTCGAAGCAGCATCGATCTTCCACGCGGATGCCGCGTCGATCGCACTTGAAGACGAGCATGGCGACTACCAGCTCGCCGCGACCTTCGGGCTCTCTGAAGAATATCGCAAGAAACGCCGCTTGAGCGGCGCGATGATGCGCGCATTGTACGGCGAGTCGCCCAAGGACCGCTTCATCGGTCCGGATCAAATCGAATCGCTTGGCCAGCCGGAGCTGCTCGCCGCAGAGGGCATCCGCAACGTGTGCTTCATCCCGCTCATCTACCGCGGCAAGCTCGTCGGCAGCCTTGGGCTGCATGGCCGCCAAAGCATCGTCCGCTTATCACCCGGCGAGGCGCACCTCGCGCAGGTGTTTGCCGATCAAGTCGCTGCCGCGATGCATCGCGCGCAGGCAGCGCATTCGCTGGCCGAACGGATCGAGGACTTGGATCTCATCGCGCGTGTGGGCCATGCGCTCGTGTCGAGCCTGCACACCGATTATCGCGGCGTTTTGGATATCATCGGTGAGAAGCTCGGCTATACGCACATCACCGCGTTCGGGGTGGAAGGCGACCCTGGTCACCTGCGCGTGAAAGCCGCACGCGGGTACAGCGAGGCGGCGCTTGAGACCAGATTGCCATTCGAACGCGGCCTGGTCGGCTTCGTCGCGACGAGCGGCGAGATGATGTACGTGCCGGACGTCTCTGCAGAACCCCGCTACGTGAGCGGCGCAGCGGATATCAAATCGTTCATCGCCTTTCCACTGGTGTTGGAAAAAGAAGTGCTCGGCGTGCTATCCGTGGAGAGCGTGAAGCCTGACGCCTTTCATGCACGCGACCGGCGCGTGCTCGCGGCCATCGCCGATCAAATGGCAGTTGCCCTGTCGAACGCGCGGCAGTATGCGATGGCAACCGAGCGTTTGACGTCGCTCGACGCGGCGCGCAAACAAGCTGAGGAGTATGCGCGTTATCTCGAGCGCCGGCAAGAGGAGCTCAAGCTGCTCGGTGCCGTGGGCGCGGCGGTCAACTCGACGCTCAATCTGAACAAAATGCTCGCGACCGCGGCCGAGCGGATCGCCCAAGGGCTCCATGCGGAACGCTGCGTGATCTCTCTGTACAATGAAGAGCAAACGGAATCCGAGGTGGTCGCCGACTACTGGACCGCAGGAGCGGTCAGTTCGGTCGGCGCGCGGTTCCCGATAAAAAGCGGTGCGGCCGTGCTGCACGTGCTGCGCCAGCAGCAGGCCTTCACGAGCCTCGATGCGGCCGAAGACCCACGCTTCGACGGCACACGCCAGGAAGTGCTCGAGCTCGGGCTACGCGGCTGTGCTATCGGTGCGATTGCATCCGAGGGCCAACTCATGGGTACGCTCGTCGTCGGGCAGACGACCGAGCCACGCAGCTTCAGCCAGGAGCAGCTCGGCGTGATCGAGACCGTGTCGACGCAGCTTGCACTAGGCGTGCGCAATGCCCGCCTCTATGGGCGAGCGCGTGAACGTGCAAATGAAGACTCACTCACCGGGCTCTTCAACCATCGCTACGTGCACGGACGCCTCGATCAAGAGCTGCTGCGCAGCCAGCGAACCTCGCAGCCGCTTGCCGTCGTGCTCTTCGATCTGAACAATTTCAAGGCGTTCAACGATAATTACGGGCACCAAGCTGGCGACGAAGTGCTGCGCTTCATGGCGACGCTGCTGCACCAAAGCTTACGGGCGACCGACATCGCGGGGCGCTACGGCGGTGACGAATTCCTCGTTATTTTGCCGCAGTCAGACGAACATGGGGCGCGCTTGCTGCTCGACCGTGTGCGCCGAAAGATCGATGAGCAGGCGGGCTCAGGTCTGCTGCCGATCCCGATCGCGATCTCGGCCGGCGTCGCGGTCTACCCGCGCGACGGCGAGAACAAACGCGATCTTATCGCACGCGCCGACGCGGCGATGTACGCGGACAAACGCAAACCCGCCTGAACAGACCGCTCCAGGCGGGTCGAACGCATTTTTACTTAGTCTTAGCGCTTGCTGAACTGGAACCGCTTGCGCGCACGCTTGCGCCCGTACTTCTTCGACTCTTTCTCGCGCGGATCGCGCGTCAAAAAGCCGGCTTTGCGCAGCACGGGGCGTAGCGTCTCGTCCATGCGCACGAGCGCTCGTGCGATGCCGTGACGAATGGCGCCCGCCTGGCCGGAGAGGCCGCCGCCGTGCGCAGTGATCTCGATGTTGAAGCGCTGCGTGCTATTGGTGAGCTCGAGCGGCTGGCGCACGACTTGCAAGAGCGACGCGCGGCCGAGGTACGTGTCGATCGCTCGGCCGTTGATCTTGATATCGCCCTGACCAAGCGCCATGCGCACGCGGGTGACGGCGCGCTTGCGCCGTCCAGTGGCTGAAGGAACTGAACTTGTCGTCGGCATTTAAATCCCCGTTAACGTGGTGGGCTTTTGCGCCTCGTGACCGTGCTCGGCACCAGGAAAGATCCTGAGGCGTTTCATGCGGGTCGCGCGCAGATGGTTGGTGGGCAGCATTCCCTTGACCGCGGCCTGCACGAGCCGGGTTGGGTCAGCTGCGTGGACTTGGGCTGCTGTGCGCGTGCGCAGGCCGCCCGGATATTGCGAGTGTTTTTGGTACTCTTTCTTCGACCACTTCTTGCCGGTGAGCTGGATCTTCGCGGCGTTCGTCACGACGACGAAGTCGCCGGTGTCAGCGTGCGGCGTGTAGTCCGGCTTGTGCTTGCCCATGAGCACGCCGGCGATTCGCGCGGCGAAGCGGCCTAAGGTCTTGCCTTCGGCGTCGGCGATGAACCAGGTGCGTTTCACGCCCTGTTTTGAGAGAAGCGTCGTGGTCATTGATTTCCTGAAGTCACAAGGTTTGAGGTAACCCTAGCATTTTACAGAAGGGTGTGACGTCCCGTCAAGCGGTCGTAGGACGTTTTCGCCACGTGTCGTGGCCTCACACCGGGGGGTCGTAGTCCACCTTCTCAAGGTACAGTGCATGAGCAGGAGCGGTGAAGCCTGCCTGCGTGCGGTCCCGAGAGGCGAGCAG
This sequence comes from Vulcanimicrobiota bacterium, assembly GCA_019232725.1. Taxonomy (GTDB): domain Bacteria; phylum Vulcanimicrobiota; class Vulcanimicrobiia; order Eremiobacterales; family Eremiobacteraceae; genus JAFANK01. Next base: position 8,742 of record JAFANK010000346.1, read on the forward strand.
CGTCGCAATCTCGCCCGTGGCTCGACGACCCCGCCCGACTTCGATCAGCGTGCCGGCGATAATGCGGACCATATTGTGCACAAATGAGTCGGCGGTGATGACCATGTCCACCAGATCCACATCGCGCTCGAGCTCGATGCGTCGTACAGACCGGCGCGTCGTCTTTTCGCGCGATTCAGCTGCGCAGAACGCGGCGAAATCATGATCGCCGATAAATGCCTTCGCAGCTTTTTGCATCGCTTCGATGTCGAGCCGTGCGCCGACGTGAAAGACGCGATGTGCAAGCAGCGGCGATGGTGCTACCCGGTTGAGGATGCGGTAGCGATAGGTGCGGGCGATCGCATCGCGGCGCGCCGAAAACCCTGCCTCGCGTTCGACCACGCGTAGCACGGCGATGCGATCGGGTCTCAGTAGTGCGCTGAGCGCCACGGCCATGCGGCGCAACGGCAGCGGCGACGCAGTCGTGCAGCTAACGACTTGTCCGGTAGC
>JAFANK010000367.1 GCA_019232725.1 Vulcanimicrobiota bacterium
CCGAATCTCTCCACACTAGCCGAACGCGGTGATTCGTTGATCTTCGCGATCGGGTTCCTCATGCACGATGCGCTCGACGATGTCGCTCCGCGTTTTGCCTCGACGCACTTCGCCATCATCGACTCCGTCGTCGATCAGCCCAACGTCACCTCCGTGACGTTCAAGGAAGAGGAGAGCTCTTTTTTGGCCGGAGTGCTTGCGGGTCTCGTGAGCCGTACGGGCAGCGTGGCATTCTTGGGCGGCGTGCAGTCGCCGCTCATCGAGAAGTTCAAAGACGGTTTTTCGGCGGGCGTGCATTCTGCCAATCCAAAAGCCATCATACTCGTGAAATATACGGGATCGTTCGATGACGTTGCTGCGGGTAAAGAGTACGCTGGGCTGCTCTTCGACCAGGGAGCTGATATCGTCTATGCAGCGGCCGGTAAATGCGGGATTGGAGCGATCGACGAGGTGCGCGGTCGCCCCGCTGGCGACTACATCATCGGCGTCGATTCGGACCAAGATGCGCTTGCTCCAGGCAAGGTACTGACGAGCGCGCTCAAGCACGTTGACAACGCTGTCTTCGCGCTCGCCGCAGACGCCGCGCACGGCAGGATCCCACCGGGGCACGTGGTCTTGGGACTCAAAGAAGGCGGCGTCGGATTGACGGCGATGATCTACACGCGCCAGGCCCTTCCACGAGGGGCCGCAGCGACCGTCAACGCGTACCGGCGCGCGATCATAAGCGGCCGCTTCAGGGTGCCTTCGACAGCCGGCGAACTGGCAGCGTTCAAACCCATTCCGCCCTCTGCTTTGCGGTGACCACAAGCGCACACCCAGCCCTCGAAGCGCGCGGCATCACCAAGCGCTTTGCGTCTGTGACGGCAAGCGATGGGATCGACTTCGATGTGCGTCGCGGTGAAATCCATGGGCTTATCGGTGAGAACGGCGCCGGGAAGAGCACGCTCATGAATATCTTCTACGGCATGCTCGCACCTGACGCCGGCACGGTCCTCGTCGACGGCGAACCTGTGGTCTTCCACAACTGCGCGGACGCGATGCGGGCCGGCATCGGGATGGTGTTCCAGCATTACCTGCTGGTCGAGCGATTCACGGTCGCCCAAAACGTGCTGCTCGGCAAAGAGCCGGCGCGCGGTCCGCTGGTCGATGCAAAAGTCGCGTCAAGGACCGTGGCTGTCCTCGCTCGCCAGTATGGATTTTCGGTGGACCCATCCTCGGTTGTCGAAACGCTTGGTGTTGGCGCGCGGCAGCAGGTAGAATTGCTGCGCGTGCTCTCGCGCGCGCCAGGTATCGTGATCTTGGACGAGCCGACGGCGGCGCTGTCGCCGTCGGAAGCTGACGGGCTCTTCGAGATCATGGGCCGCTTGCGCGCGAGTGGGTGCGCAGTTATCTTCATCACCCATAAGCTCAAAGAGGTGACCCGGGTTTGCGACCGCATCACGGTCTTGCGCAGAGGACGGATATGCGGCACGGTGCAGCGTGCTCGCGCCGATACGGACGCGCTCGCGGCGCTGATGGTCGGGGATCTGCCGTCAGTCGAGCTCGCACATGCGCCCGCGCCGAAGGCGCAGCTTGTGCTCGACGTGGTGGATGTTCACGTGGCTGGGTCGCACGCAAGCGCAGGCTTGCGTGGCTTGAGCTTGCGCGCGAATGCCGGTGAGATCGTGGGCGTCGCAGGCGTCGAGGGCAACGGTCAACTCGAGCTCGCAGAAGCGATCTTCGGTCTTCGTCCGGTCACGTCCGGGTGCATCACGGTCGACGGCCATGACATCACGCACGCGACCGTGCCCGAGCGGCGCCGACAACGGATCCGGTTCATACCGCCCGACCGTCAAGGTGAAGGCCTGCTCCTCGATTTCGATGCCATTGAAAATGCTCAGATCGGCGATCAGGACACTTCGCGTTTTGGCCTCCTCGACAACGCCTCGGCGAGGCGCAAAGCGGTGCGTATCGCATCTGATTTCGCCATACCGCACTACGATGAGGCCTCGCCGCTGCGCAGCTATTCGGGTGGCATGCAACAGAAATTTTTAGTCGGCCGCGAGACGAGCGACGTGCCACGTCTGCTCGTCGCCTTTGCGCCGACGCGTGGCGTGGATATCGGGGCCGCGAAAAGCATCTATGCGCGTCTGCGCGAGATGCAAGCCCGGGGTGCTTGCGTCATCCTCTTCTCCTACGATCTCGACGAGATCCGCCGCTTATCCGATCGGATCATCGTATTCCACAGCGGTCAAATCGCTGGCGAGCTTGCGCCGGATCAAGCTGACGACACGACCCTCGGGCGCATGATGAGCGGCGCGCACGTATGAGGCTGCTCGCATCGCGCACGGCACCTGTCGTGTTCGCGCTGGTCGCAGGCGCCATCGTGATCGCCGCAACGCATGCCAACCCCCTGGCTGCCTACGCCGCGCTCGTCCAAGGAGCGTTCGGGTCGGTACAAGCCGTTGCCGAGACGCTGGCACAGTCCACGGTCTTCATCTTCGCGGGCGTCGGCGTCGCGATCGCCTTTCGCGCCGGGCTCTTCAACATCGGTGCCGAGGGGCAATTGGTCGTCGGTGCCCTGTGCACCGCGGTGGCCGGTGCGCAGCTGCATCTTCCGGCCGCGATGGAGATCGTGGTGTGCGCATCGATCGGCGCGGCGGGCGGGGCCATCTGGGCATCGATCGCGGGGATATTGCGCGCCCGTTACGGCGCGAGTGAAGTCATCACGACGATCATGCTCAACTACATCGCGGCGCTCGGTGCGAATTTCTTAGTTGCTGGGCCGTTGCGCGGATCCGCGTACGCCCCGGAAACAGCAGCGATCGATCCAGCTGCCGTGCTGCCGCCGTTCATGGCTGGCACGCGCCTGACGATCGCATTCCCACTCGCGATCGCGACCGCGCTCGCGCTGTGGTGGTGGCTCGGACGCAGCGTCACTGGCTTTGAGCTGCGTATGGTGGGAGGCTCCGAACGAGTTGCACGGTATGCCGGCATTTCGGTTCCCCGCACCATTGTGCGGACAATGGCACTCAGCGGTGCGCTTGCGGGTCTGGGAGGCGCCTGCGAAGTGCTTGCATTGTTC
>JAFANK010000033.1 GCA_019232725.1 Vulcanimicrobiota bacterium
CGCCGATCTGCATGCCGGCGCGCAGCTTGTAGGTCGCAACGCTCTTGCGCGCCCGTGTCACGACGGGCTTTTGACCCGTGATGGCGATGAGGTCGGCGACCGCTTCTTCGATCTGCTTCGGCTCGGCCACCGCTTCGCCCACGCCCATATTGACCACGATCTTCTCAAGACGCGGCACTTGCATGACGTTGTCCAAGCCGAAGCGCTTGCGCAGGTTCGGCACGACGGTCTTCTGATAGCGTTCGCGGAGTCTATTCATATCCTTATGCTTTCACCGGACGGTCGGCCGGCTCACCACAGCGCCGGCAGATGCGCTCGTGCACACCCGCCGTGTCGCGATGCGCGAGCTTGGCGGGCTTGTTGCACTTCGGGCACACGTACATCAGCTTGCTCACGGGCAACGGCAGCTCTTTATCGAGAATACCGGCCTTGGCTTTGGGCGTCGCCTTGGTGTGACGCTTGACGACGTTGATGCCTTCGACTTCTGCCTTGCCGGCGCGCGAGAACACGACTTTGATCTTGCCGCGCTTGCCCTTGTCTTTGCCGGAGAGCACGACGACGGTGTCGCCTGCTGCCAGGCGCTGCTTGACGGCCACGTTCATAAGACCTCCGGTGCGAGCGACACGATCTTCATGAAGTCGCGGTCGCGCAGCTCGCGCGCGACGGGACCGAAGATGCGGGTGCCGCGCGGGTTTTTCTGCTCGTTGATCAGTACCGCCGCATTCTCATCGAAGCGTATGAACGAGCCGTCCGGCCGGCGCATCTTCTTCTTCTGGCGCACGATCACGGCTTTGACCACGTTCCCCTTTTTGACGGCCGCGCCGGGGATGGCGTCCTTGACGGTGGCGACCACGATGTCACCCACGTATGCGTAGGGATGGCGCGAGCCACCGCTGACGTGGAACACCATCAGCTCCCGAGCGCCGGAATTATCGGCGACCTTCAACCTCGTCTGGGCTTGGATCACTTCGCGCGCTCCACGATCTCGACCAGGCGCCAGCGCTTGCTCGCCGACAGCGGCCGCGTCTCGACGATGCGCACGAGATCGCCCGTCTTGGCTTCGTTACGCTCGTCGTGCGCGGCGAAACGCCGCGAGCGCCGCAGCGTCTTGCCATAGGCGGAGTGCGCCGTCTGCGACTCGGTCACGACGATGATGGTCTTGTCGCCCTTGTCGGAGGCGACGCGCCCGATCTTCGCTTTGCGCGCGTTGCGCGCGGACATCTGCGTGCTCATCCTGCCAGCCGCCGTTCTGCCAAGATGGTGTAGAGCTGCGCGATTTTGCGGCGCAGCTTGCTCACCGTGGCATGATCCTCGAGGTGGCCCGTGAGCAGCTGGAAACGCAAATTGAACAGCTCTTCTTTGGCCGCGCTCAGCTTTTCTTCGATCTCGCCCGTGGTCAGCTCGCGCAGGCCGCGCAATTCGCTAGGCTTCAAGTGCCTCACCCGCCCTTTCTCGACGCAACACCTTGGTGCGGATCGGCAGCTTGAACGCCGCCAGACGCAAGGCTTCCTTGGCGACCGTCTCCTCGACGCCAGACAATTCGAACATCACCCGGCCGGGGCGCACGACTGCCACCCAGCCTTCCGGCTGGCCTTTGCCCGAGCCCTGACGCGTCTCGGCGGGCTTTTTCGTGTACGACTTGTCCGGGAAGATCGTGATCCAGACTTTGCCGCCGCGCTTGATGTGGCGCGTGACCGCAATACGCGCGGCCTCTATCTGGCGGTTCGTGATCCACGCCGGCTCGAGCGCCTGCAGCCCGAACTCGCCGAAATGCAGATCGTTACCCGACTGCGCTTTCCCGGTCATGCGCCCGCGCTGGACTTTGCGATGTTTGACTCGCTTCGGTAACAGCATGCTTACTCCGACTCGCTCTTCGTGCTCGACTGATCAGCGTCAGTTTGCTGACCGTTGGTTTGCTCTTCGACGACCGGCAATCCAGCGGGCGCTTCGACCGCCGGTAGTGCAGCCGGCTCTTCGACAGCTAAGGAAGCGGTTTGTGCCGGTACGGGAAGCTCATCGCCCGTTTGCGTGCTTGGCGCAGCGGATGGCTGCGCTCCCTGGACAACCTGCGCAGCAGCTTGGGTCGCGTCGCCGGGGGTTGCGCTTTCGGCCGGTGCCGTGCTCTCCGGCCCTGCTGGGGCTTGCGCAGCAGCTTCTGCGGGTTTACGCGTGCGCGTGCGCGTGATCGGACGCGACACACGCGACGGTTGCGCAGCGTCGGCCTTGGCCTTGCCGTCGGGCAGCACTTCGCCGAGATAGATCCATACTTTCACGCCGATGCGTCCAAATGTGGTGTAGGCTTCGCTGTGCGCGTAATCGATGTTCGCGCGCAGCGTGTGCAACGGAACCTTGCCCTCGAAATTGCGCTCGACCCGCGCGATCTCGGCCCCGCCCAGGCGGCCGCCGACTTGCACTTTGATGCCCTTGGCACCGGCCTTCATGGTGCGCTGAATGGCTTGGCGCATGGCGCGGCGGAACGCGATCCGCTTTTCGAGCTGATCGACGATATTATTGGCGACGAGCTTGGCATCGAGCTCCGGATGCTTGATCTCGACGACGTTGATGTTGACTTGGCGGCCAGAGACCTTTTCGAGATTCTTCTTGAGCTCTTCGATGCCGGCGCCACGCTTGCCGATGATGATGCCGGGCTTGGCCGTGCTCACGACGACGCGCACTTGGTTGGCGCGACGCTCGATCTCGAGCTTCGATACGGCCGCTGAGCGCGACAGGCCGTCCACGAGCTTGCGCATGCGCAGGTCTTCATGCAACCAGTCACGATATTGCCGGCCTTCGAACCAGCGGGAATCCCACGTGCGCGTGATGCCCAGCCGGAAACCGACGGGGTTGACTTTCTGACCCACTATGCTTCCTCTCCGTCGGTGACGACGATCGTGACGTGTGACATGCGCCGGCGCTTCAGCCCGGCTTGGCCGCGTGCGCGGGCCTCCAGGCGCTTGAACGACGGGCCGCCATCGACGCTCGCGCGCGCGATGACCAGATCGCCCGGCTTCATGCCGTGGTTGTTCTCCGCATTGGCCACTGCCGAGCGGACGATCTTCTGGATCGCCTTGGCGGCTGCGACCGGTGTGAAATCCAGAATCGTCAGCGCGCGGTCGACGCGCTGGCCCCGGATCGCATCCACGACGCGACGTGCCTTGCGCGGTGGTACGCGCAGGAACTTCACGGTAGCGCGAGCGTTCACTTGACTTCCACCTTCTCAGCCGACGCTGCGGCTGCGCCGCTACCATGGCCGCGGAAGATCCGCGTCGGCGCGAATTCGCCGAGCTTGTGGCCCACCATATTCTCTTGGACGTAGACCGGCACGTGCTTGCGCCCGTCGTGCACCGCGATCGTATGACCGACCATGGCCGGCACGATCGTGGATGCGCGCGCCCACGTCTTGATGACGCGCTTTTCGCGGGCGGCATTCATGCGCTCGATGCGCACGAGCAGATGGTCCGCGATGAAAGGACCCTTTTTGGACGAACGACTCATTTTTTGCCCCGTCGCTTCACGATGAACTTCGATGTGCGCTTGTTGCGCCGCGTCTTCTTCCCCATGGTCATGACGCCCCAAGGCGTGGTCGGTGGACGCCCCGCCGTCGAACGTGCTTCGCCGCCGCCGTGGGGATGGTCAACCGGATTCATGGCGACGCCACGCACGTGCGGACGCCGGCCTAACCAGCGAGAACGGCCGGCCTTGCCCACCGTCTGGTTCTCGTGGTCGATGTTGCCGAGCTGACCGATCGTCGCACGGCACACCACCGCGATCTTGCGGACCTCGCCGGACGGCATGCGTACTTGTGCGTACTCGCCTTCCTTGGCCATGAGCTGCGCTGACCCGCCAGCCGAACGCACGAGCTTGCCGCCCTCGCCGGGCATGAGCTCGATATTGTGGATCACGGTGCCGAGCGGAATGTTGGACAACGGCAATGCGTTGCCGGTCTTGATGTCGGCGGCTGGCCCGGAGACGACCATGTCACCGACAACCAAGCCGAGTGGCGCCAAAATGTAGCGCTTGTCGCCGTCGCGATAGTGCAGCAGGGCGAGGCGCGCAGAGCGGTTGGGATCGTACTCGATCGCCGCGACCTTCGCCGGCACGCCGTCCTTTGCGCGCTTGAAGTCGATGATCCGGTACATCGCCTTGTGGCCGCCACCGCGGTGACGAACCGTGATGTGACCATTGAAGTTACGCCCCGCATGCTTGCGCTGCGGCTCGAGCAGCCGATTCTCGGGCGGCTTCTTCGTCAGCTCTTCAAAGGAAGGAAGCTGCGCGAAGCGGCGCCCAGGTGATGTCGGCTTGAATTTCTTTAATGCCATCTATGCCTCGAAATAGTTGACGCCGCCCAGCTCGATCTTGTCGCCTTCGCGCAGGGTGACGATCGCCTTCTTCCAATCGGAGCGCTGGACTGACGGCCGGCGCATGCGCCGGCGGACATCGTGCTTGCGCTTGCCTTTGATGCTGACCGTGTTGACGCGCAGCACCTTGACCTTGAACAACCCCTCCACCGCCGCTTTGATGCGCTGCTTGCTGGCATCGGGCGCGACCGCGAAGCTGTACTGGGAGAGCGCTGTCTGCGCGATCGACTTCTCGGTCACAAGCGGCCGCACGATCGGCGAGCGATCGACGCGTCTTGTGTCTTGCGCTGTCTTAGCCACGGCCGACCTCCGCGAGCGCATCGAGTGCGTTGCGACTCACGATCACCCGGTCGTGCGCGAGGACCGTGTGCGCTGAAATACCATCGTGGCCGATGACCGCCGCGCGGCGCAAGTTGCGGCCTGCTCGGCGCACCTGCCCGGCAGCCTCATCCTTGCCGGCATGCATGACAAGGAGCACGGAATCGGTCTCGTGCTGCGGCCATAAGACCGCGTGCAGTTCCTTGGTCTTCGCCGCACTGAGTTTTGCCGCATCAATCACGAACAGCGACTCGGCTTGGGCTTTGGTCGCCAGCGCCATGGCGAGCGCGCTGCGGCGCGTCTTCTTGTTCATGGCGAGTGCGAAGGAACGCGGATGTGGACCGAAGACGATGCCGCCTTTACGCCATTGCGGCGAACGGATGCTGCCTTGCCGCGCGCGACCGGTTCCTTTTTGACGCCACGGCTTGCGCCCGCCGCCGGACACTTCGTCACGCTTTTTGGTGTCGGCCGTGCCGGCACGGCGATTGGCGAGCTGGCGCACGACGGCTTCATGCATGACCGAGAGCTTCGGCTCGCGCGCAAGCGTCTCGGGTAACGCATCTTTTTCCAAAGCTTGCAGCAAGGCGTCGGTTGACGGTGATTTCGACTTCGCGGATTTGGACGATGCCGAAGTGGATTTGCGCGGGGTCATGATACTTGCGCCTTCCGCTTTGCCCGCACCGCTGGTCGCACGAAGACGATGGAGCGCTTGCCGCCAGGAATCGTGCCGCGCAACATCAGCAGGTTGCGCTCCTCGTCGGTCGAGATGACCTCGAGGTTCAACGTCGTGACTCGTTCGACACCCAAATGCCCGGGCCGACGGCTGCCTTTGACGGTCTTGGCGGCGTTCGTGTCGCCGTTGCTCGCCGGTTGGCGATGGATCATCGAACCGTGGCTCGCGCCGCCGCCGGAACCGTTCCAACGCTTGATGATGCCCGCGAATCCCTTGCCCTTGGACGTACCCGTGACGTCGACGCGATCGCCAGCCGCAAACGACGAGACGGTCACAAGGTCGCCGCCCTTCACATCTGCGTGGTCGCCGCGGAACTCATGAAGCACGGTCTTGGGGGCGACCGAAAGTTTCTCGAAGCGCCCGCGCAACGATTTCGTCAGCCCTTTGAGCTTAGCGTCTTCAAAGCCGAGCACGACGGCATCGTAGCCGTGCGCATCTTTGGTCTTGCGTTCGACGACCTGGCATGGGCCGGCCGCGATCACCGTCACCGGAACGAATTCCCCGTTCTCAGCGAAGATGCTCGTCATGCCAAGCTTGCGGCCGATGATGTGCTTCATGTCGTTATGCTTTCAGCTCGATGTCCACGCCGGCCGGCAAATCCAGGTGCATGAGCGCGTCCATGGTCTTGGCGGATGCCTGCAAGATGTCGATCAAGCGCTTGTGCGTGCGGATCTCGAAGTGCTCGCGGCTCTTCTTGTCGACGTGCGGCGAGCGCAGCACGCAGGAGCGTTCGATCTCCGTCGGCAGCGGCACAGGGCCCGACACGAACGCGCCGGTGCGCTTGGCCGTCTCGACGATGCGCTCCGCCGATTGGTCGAGGATCTTGTGATCGTAGGCGCGCAGCCGGATCCGGATCTTACCAGCCATGCGTTATTCCGTTACCTTCGTGACGACGCCGGCGCCGACCGTGCGGCCACCCTCGCGGATGGCAAAACGCAAGCCCTCTTCACACGCGATCGGCGTGATCAGCTCCACATCCATCCGGATGTTGTCACCGGGCATCACCATCTCCACACCTTCGGGCAGCTTGATCGAGCCCGTCACGTCCGTCGTCCGAAAATAAAACTGCGGACGGTAGTTCGAGAAAAACGGCGTGTGCCGCCCACCCTCGTCCTTGCTGAGCACGTAGACCTCAGCCTGGAACTTCTTGTGCGGCTTGATCGACCCAGGCTTGGCCAGCACCTGACCGCGCTCGATGTCATCACGCTCGATGCCGCGCAACAGCACCCCGATGTTGTCACCGGCAATGCCCTCGTCTAAGAGCTTGCGGAACATCTCGATCCCGGTCACGACTGA
>JAFANK010000229.1 GCA_019232725.1 Vulcanimicrobiota bacterium
GTGACTAGAAGTTGATCGTCGCGATGACCGAGTCGTTGTAGGTCAGCGCTGCGACGTCTTGCCCTGGCGGGATTTGTCCCGTGTCGACCAGCCCCACGGGCGCTTTGCTCGTGGCAGTGTAGTTGTAGATCGCAGCCCCGGCCGTTCCCCACACCTGCGTAGTTGCGGAGACGTTACCGGCGCCCGGCTGATAGATGTCATAGCACAGGAAGTTGCCACCGCCCGCGCTCATCGCGCGCGTGGTGAGACCCGCGCACCCTGAGCCGGCGAAGTTTGAGCCCGCATTGATGACGACTGTGGCTGCCGTCGACTTCGTGCACGCCACGGTGACGGTGGATGGCATATTGAGCGCCGTGGTCGCGTTGGCCACGACCGGGTCGTAGCTGCCAAAGTTTATGTTGGCGGCATTGATGGAGCAGTTCTTGACGACGTTTGCGGTCACGGTGAACGTGCTGGAGGCTGTGCCCGCAAAAGCGGTCGACCCCAGCGAAACTGAGACGATCGCTGCGAGCAGCGCGAGCGTGAGTAACTTTATCATGGGTCGGTTTCTTCTCCTCAAAGACTTTACTTGACACAAGACCTGGCGGTGGCCGCCATGCGGCTCTAGACGTAAGACTGGCAATCAGGCGCTTAGTGAGTTCTGATTGTGACTATCGTCGCACTTAGAGGGAAAACTTAGGGCTGTAGAACGGCTTTAGTCACCGTGCACTTAAGGTCAGCAGCTATGCTGCTGGCACGCGGTAGCGCGGTGCGGCCGCCTTTGGCAACCGTGGAACTGCCGCGAAGATAACGCCAGCACCGATGCCGACAAGCGCGATGATTTGATCCCAGCGCGATTGGCTCGCGAAATTGAAGACCAGGAGTGCGGTCACGGCGATTGTGCCGATGGCCGGGAGCACGACACGTGTGAGGTCCGTCACAGGGAAGCCTTTACGCCGGAAATGCACGATGCAGGCCAATCCGGTGAGGACGAAGGTCAGCCCAAGGAAGATCGACGAGGCATTCACGACTTCGAGCAGCGCCTCGTTGGCCGACGGCATCAAACCCGTCAACAGTGTCACAGCCAGCACGCCCACGTTGACCGCAAGAATGCTCAGATGCGGCGTGCCGAAGCTCGGGTGCACTGCTGACAGCGCCCGTGGGAACACGCGATCGCGCGCCATCGAGAAGATGCCGCGAGAAATGCCGAGCTGTGTTGTCCATAGCGTAGCGGCAGTCGAGACAAGCACGGTGATGACCATGACGGTCGTTTTCCAGCCGCCACCGAGCTGCACCGCGACGAAGGCGAGGGTATCGGCTGCGTGACTGGAGATGCTTGCGAGATCGCTCACGCGAGAATAGGCGGCCATGCACACGACGACGATCGCGACCGTGATGAGGAGTCCGACGAGGCCCCCCAAGCCTGGTTGACGCGACGTTCCGACGTTCTCTTCGGATGCGTAAGAGGAGACCTCCCAACCATCTGTCACCCAAATCGAGAGCACCATGGCGGCCAAGAATCCGCTCATTCCTCTCGCACCCAACGTCATGAGATGACTGTGGCTCGCGGCGACGGCTGGGGCTGGATGATGGAAGGCGGCGATGACCGCGAAGAGCATGAGCGCTGCGACTTCTAATAGCAAGAATAGGCCAGTGGCGCGCGCAGTCGGGCGCATACCGCCGATCAGCAGCGCGCTCGCGACGAGTACCCAGCAACCCCCGGCGATGGCTACTGCCGGTGCTTGATTGACGAGCGCGGCGGGCAAGACCCCAAACGAAGAAAGCAATTCGAGCGTGTAGATGCCTGCCGGCACCACCGCCGCAACCGCTGCGAAGAAATAAGACAGGACCACGATCCATGCCGCAAATGCACCAGGCTTGTACCCGAACGCAACGCGCGACCACGCATAGGTCGATCCGGCGTCGGACTGGTCTTCACACAGCCGGTGAAAGGCGATCGCGATGAAGACGATGGGAATGCTCAGCGCGATAAGCGAGAGGATCGCTCCCGAACCCGCGGCGGCCACCATCAAGCCGAACGTCGACGCGATCGAGTACGCGGGAGCCATGCTCGCCGAGGACAGGATCGAGAGATCGGAGAGGCCGAGAACGCGGGAAAGGCGCGTGCGTTTCAACCGAGGTGCGGCCCGCACGCGACGGCTAGTGGATCACCCTGTAGACGACGCGTCCGTCGCCAAAGCAACCTCCGGTTCACGTTTCCACATTTCCAGAAGTCTACCGGAGGTCCTTTACAAGGTGAGTCTGTCGCGAAGTGCTATGGCGTTGCGTTGAGCGCTTTGAACACATTAAGACGTCCAGAGCCCATGTGCGGGTCGAAGATGTTGTCGGCAGTCGTTTTGACGATGCTCAGCGCCTGCGCCGGCGTCAGCGCCGGATCCTTAGAGACCATGAGTGCGGCTGCGCCGGCGACATGCGGCGTCGCCTGTGACGTGCCGGCGAAGAGACCGACCTGCTCTTTGAAAGGCCCGGCGGTGCTGTCGAGGTTGTCGATCCACTGCAAGAAGTCAACGCAGGCCAACGTCGTGCACTTGGTTTGCGCCGCATCTGGGTCGCCGCCCGGCGCGACGAGCGAGAGACCGGTGCCGAAGTTCGAGTAGCCGGCGACGTATTCGTGGCCCCCGGCCAGCACGTTCTGCGCGGTGCCGCACGCCGAAGCTGGCGTTGCTTTGTCGCAGTAGGCTGAAGCGCCGACTGCGATCACGCCTGGATCTGCGGCTGGATAGTCAACGGTATTCCGGCCGTCATTGCCCGCAGCCGCCACCACGATGACCCCTTTGCTGATCGCCGCGGCAACTGCCGGTTCCTCGAACGTCGGATCCGGGCTGCCGCTGCCCAAGCTCATGTTGATCACCCGCGCACCGCTGGCGACAGCCCAGTTGATCGCTGCAGCGATGTCTTGGGTGCTCGCGCCTGGATTTTTTCCGTACGGGAATACACGTGCTTCGAGCAGATGAACGTTCCAGCCAACACCCGCCACGTTCGTGAGGTTGTTCGTGTCGGCCGCCGCGATGCCGCTGACGTCAGAGCCATGCCCATCTTCGTCTTGCACTGTGCACGCCGTGTCGACCGTTCCGTTGCCGAGATCGTAGACGACCGATGCGTCAACTTTTCCGATGAGATCAGGGTTGTGTAAATCATAGCCCGTGTCGATGACAGCGATACGGACGGACGTTGCACCCGTCGTCACTGCCCACGCGTTGGACATCTGGATCGCGAAGAAGTCCCATTGATTTGTGAATTCCCCAGTGCTTTCTTGTACGGCGCCTGATGCGAACTGCGGATCGTCGGGCAGGAGACCCTGGATGTGCCGATAGATGACGGGGCTTGCGCTGAGGATTCCCGGCACGCCGTGCAGGGCCGATGCGGCCATGTGCGGATCGACGTTTTGCGGGATGGAGAAGGTCACTCCGCCCTGCGGATTTGGCTCGGTCGCTTGTCGTGCACCTAAACGCGCGAGCGCCGCGGCAGCGGCGGACGAGATGTGTCCTTCTGGAAAACGCACTGCCACAGTTTCAGATGCGAACTGCTCGACGTGGGGGATCGGAGCGTGTAGCCCTATCCCAGAGTTTTGCAGATCAAGGCCGAGCGCGGGCGACGTCGCGTACGATTGCGCGCAACCGCTGCTCTTGGTCGACGTCGAGGTGGGCGCGGGTGTCGTGCTGCCGCCGCCGCCGCAGCCGATCGCGGTGAGCGTCGCGGCGGCGATGAGCGCTACGGGAATAAAGGTTGGCTTCACGCTTTTCCTCATAAGGTTCTATCGGCGAAATGGCTAGATTCGGCTTTGCCCTTCTTCTTCCTTATAAGGCAGAGCTGACTGATATGACATCGCCCAGCGTCCAGCCGTTACGGCGAAGATGAAAGCAATTGCAACGCCGGCCGCTGCCATCCACTGGATAAATGCGGATTGTTGTTTCCACACATCATAGATGAGAAATCCAAGCGTCCACAGCGCGCCGATAGTCGGCACGACAATGCCCGATATCACATGCCGCCGCTCCGGCGCTTGCCGGAGATGGAAAAAGGCGCATGCTAGGCCCACGATGACAAACGTTGCGCCCGCGAAAATGGATGTTCCCGTCACCACTGTGTTGAGGGTATCCTGTGCACTGGCGGTGAGCCCAGAAAGCAGCAACAACAAAACGACGGGAACGGCCACGACGTAGATCGACACATACGGCGATCCATGTTTTGGATGAACGCTCGCGAGAACAGCCGGCAGCAGTCCGTCGCGGCCCATCGCGAACACCGCGCGGGAGAGCACCTGCATGGTCGTCCACACCGCGGCCGCGCTCGAGACGAGCACATTGGCGATCATGAGGGCGGCGATCCAGCCCCCGCCAAGCCGCTCCGCGACGTAAGCGAGCGCATCGTCGCTGTGCGCCGAGAACCCCTCGATGGTTCCGACATGCATGAAGGCGACCATGCAAAACCAGACGAGCGCCATCGTCGCGAGCAAGCCGATGAGCGAGCCCACGCCCGGGGTGATCGCGCTGCCAGTTGATTCTTCCGAGCTGTAGGTCGAGATCTCCCAACCGGCGCTGACCCAGATGGAGAGCACAGCGCCGACGATCACGCCGGCCAAACCGGTCGCACCGATGGTGATCCCGATGGGCAATGGTCCCGGCGGCGGCGTGCCAGTGAAGGGATGGGCAAGCGCGATCGCCGCGATGAGCAGCAGCGCGATGATCTCGACGGCCAAGAAGACGCCCGAGATGAGCGCGGTTGGCCGCGCACCAATGATAAGGAAGTACGTCGAGAAAGCAGCCCACAAAATGCCGGCGACCGCGACTGC
>JAFANK010000232.1 GCA_019232725.1 Vulcanimicrobiota bacterium
CGCGCCGTCGATGCCTTTTTGGTAGCGTCGAGCGCGTTCAGCGCGACGTTGATATTCGAGTATTCGGTGAAGTACTTATGGTTGAACTCATACTTCGCTTGATAGTCGGCTTGGGTCAATGTCAAGCGCGGATCCGGCTTGACCTCCACCGTCTGGCTCATTTCACGACCATTGAGCTTGAGCCGCACGGTATACATGCCCGGCGGCAGCACGGCTCCCTGGTACGGCCCGCGCGATTCTTCCCGAGCCGCTCCCATCCAGCGCACCGGTCCATTTTCCTCGAAACCCCACACCGCGCGATTCAGACCGCGATCGTCCGTGACAAACGGCGTCTCCTTGCCTTCCACTTTATGCGTGCCTGAGATCGTGCGCACGACGTGTCCTTGCGCATCGAGGATCTCGATCGGTGGCGGCTGCTTGCGTGGTTGGCTCTGCCAGAAGTTGATGATGACGCCGGGCGGGGGATTAGCCGCTGCGTAGTTCTCGTACAGGTCCTCGATATTGCTGTGCTCGTGATACTGGTACGCCGTGCGCAACGGGAAGAAGTACACTCCAGCTGCTTGCGCTGCACGCAGCTCTTGCACGGGCCGCGCGTCGTCGAGTATCCACAGCGCCCGCCCGTGCGTCGCGATCACGATGTCGCCGAACGTCGGTTGAATGCGGATGTCACGGACCGAAGCGGGCGGCAGATTCAGCTGCAAGCTTTGCCAGCTGCGGCCATCATCGTAGGAGATCCACATGCCCTGTTCGGTGCCCGCGTACAGGACTGCCGCGTTGCGAATGTCGGGTCGCACTGTGCGCACGTATTGATCAGCTGGCAGCCCCGCTGTGATCTTGCGCCACGTCCGTCCGAAATCGGATGTCGCATAGATATACGGCCGGTAATCGCCGGACTTGTGCCCATCGAAGATCGCATACGCGGTGCCATCGGCGAACGGCGAGGGTGCGACGGTCTCCACGCGCCCGAACTGGGGTGCACTTTGCGGTGTGACGTCACTCCAGTGCAGACCGCCGTCGCGCGTCAACTGGACGAGCCCATCGTCGGTGCCGACCCAGATCTCGCCCTTCGCAAGCGGGGAGCCCTCGATATCGAGCGTGTTGTCTGAGAACTCAGCGCTCGAGACGTCTAGTGAGATGGGTCCGCCCGATGCCTGTTGGTGCGCCTTGATGTTGCGCGTGAGGTCGGGGCTGATGACGCTCCAATGCGCGCCGTCGTCGCTCGTCTGGAAGATGACGTTTGCACCCAGCCACCACGTGTGCGGATCCCAGGGAGCTACCGCGATCGGCGAATCCCAATTGAAGCGATATTTCTGTGCGTACAGCGTGAAGTCGGCCGTGCTCAAGTTGAACACCGGCCGGATCAAGCGCGCGTAACCCGTCGTGAGGTCGAAGATCGACACAAAGCCCGTCTGATCGTCGTACCAGACGCGATTCGGATCCGCCGGATCGGGCACGGCCCACATGCCATCCCCGCCGCCCAATCGGCGCCATGCGTCATTGATGATCCCGTCGGGGCTCAACCCGTTCGACGGGCCGCAGAAGCTGTTGTTGTCTTGCAACGGCGCGCACACCCAATACGGGTTACGGTCGTCGAACGCGGTATGGTACACTTGCGCGATAGCGAGATTTTTCGAAAACGACCACGTCTTGCCGCCGTTGACGCTCAGCGCATAGCCGCCGTCCTCGCCGACCATCATGCGCTTGGCGTTGCTCGGGTCGATCCAAATCGCGTGGTAGTCGACGTGGACCTCATCGGCGATGGGTTTGAAGGTCTTGCCGCCATTCGTGCTCTCGGTGAGCGGTAGCGAAGCGCTGAAAAGATGGTTCGGGTTTTTGGGGTCGACCGCGATCTGGCTGAAGTAGAAGGGCCGGACGTCGGCGATCGGATTGTCCGTCGCAAGCTGCCACGTGTTGCCGCCATCCTTGGAGCGCCACAGCACCCCCGCTTTGGATTGGATGAGCGCGTACACACGACGCGTGTCGCTCGGTGCGATGCCAAGGGCGATGCGCCCGGTGAGACCGCTCGGCAGACCGTGACCGGTTAGCTTCGTCCATGTGCGGCCGCCGTCGCTTGACCGGTAGAGACCGCCAGCAGGTCCGCCGCTCGTGAGCATCCATGGTTCGCGCCGAACCTGCCACACGCCGGCGAACACGACGCGCGGATCGCTCGGGTCGATGACGACATCTGAGGCACCGCTTTGCGGTCCGACGTAGAGCGTGTGTTGCCACGTCCGCCCACCATCTGCCGTGCGCCACACGCCGCCGTTTGGATTGTCGGCGTAGAAATCGCCGAAGGCCGCCACCAGCACCGTCTTGGTGTCCTTAGGATTGACAGCGACGCGGGCGATGTTGCGAGCGCCTTGCACGCCGACATCCCGCCACGTGTCGCCTCCATCAGTGGATTTGTACACGCCGTTGCCGTAAGAGACATCGTTGCGCGGGTTCGCTTCACCCGTGCCGACCCAGACGGTCTTCTTGTCCTTTGGATCAATGGCCACAGCGCCGATAGACGCCACCGATTGCTTATCGAAAACAGGATCCCACGTCGTGCCGCCATCTGAACTCTTCCAAACACCCCCGCCAGCCGCACCTATATAGTAGAGGAACGGATCGCTCGCCGTTCCCGCGACTGCAGCGACACGTCCGCCGCCTGCGGCTGGGCCGACCTCTCGCCAGTGCAATCTGCCATAGACGGGATTTTGGGTCGGCGTTGGGTGCGGTGCCGGATGTGCCTGCTTCGGCTTGGGCGCAGCACCGCAGAAGACAACGAGCAAGACAACGCCGGCGACGACGTTCGCCGCGAGGGATTGTGGCAATGATGAAAAGAGCCGCATACCTGCGCTCATTGGCCGCTTAATGGTTCGCGCCCCTGCGCCGCGGATGTCAAGTGATGGCCAACGGACCTGCCGGTTCGGGCAGCGAAACGCGTGGCTTCGTAAGAGCAAGGAGGCGGTGGATGAATATCGGCATTTTGGGAACGGGAGAAGTGGCACAATCGCTAGGCAATGGCTTCATCGCAACAGGGCACGATGTCATGTTGGGCTCCCGTGATCCCAATAGCGACACAGTCAAAGCCTGGAAGGCCTCCAACGGACCAAAGGCCACGAGCGGCACGTCCGAGCAGGCTGCGAAGTTCGGCGAGGTCATCGTTGTGGCGACCGTATGGAGCGGAACGGAGAACGCCCTCAAGCTCGCGGGCCCAAAAAATCTCGAGGGCAAAGTAGTCATCGACGTCACGAACCCGCTCGTGTTCGAAGAGGGCAAACCGCCGCGTCTTGCGCTCGGCTTCAGTGATTCGGGAGGCGAACAGGTGCAGTGCTGGCTGCCGGGGGCTCGGGTCGTCAAGTGCTTCAATATCGTGGGACATCAGCACATGTTCCGGCCGCAGTTCACCGGCGGCCCGCCCGACATGTTCATTGCGGGTAATGATGACGACGCGAAGAAGACCGTGACCAAGATCCTGTCCGATTTTGGGTGGCCAGCGATTGATATCGGTGATATAGGCGGTGCCCGGCTGCTCGAGCCCTTGTGCATCCTGTGGGTGAATGCAGGTAGGCGTTTGGAAAACTGGCACATCGCATTCAAGTTGCTACGATGAGGAGTGAGATGAAATACAAACACGCGCACTCCATCACACGACGTGACATGCTTGCCGCTCTCGGGCTGCTGGCGGCCGGCGCATGCTCCTGGGCGCCCGCGCGTGCCAGCAATGCACAAGCGCCGATGTCGGCAGACGAAGCACTCGCGCGGC
>JAFANK010000273.1 GCA_019232725.1 Vulcanimicrobiota bacterium
CGCGCCGCCAAAGCCCAGCCGTAATATTTTCGATAGATATTGATGAGCGGCAACACGATCAGATCGGCGTAGAGGAACGAGATGACGCCGCCGAACGTGCTGCCGCCGTTCCACAACACGGCGGCGAGCGGAACGTTACCGATCGAGCAAACAAAGCTGAAGATGGCTATGATCGGCCCGACTAGCGCATTTTCGATCGTACGCCATAGGCCTGTGCCGCCAGCGAGGTAAAGATGTTGCCAGACGCTTGAGGGAACGGCCACGGCGAGAAAACCGGCGATCACAAATCCGAGCAGCAAATCGTTTTGCAGCATCGACCAATCCATCTCGAAGTAATGCGCGACGTACCGCCAGCCGGTGGCAGATCGAAGTTTCTCCCATAGGTTCGCCCCGGGTGCCAGCATATCGCCGTGATCGTGCTCGTGACCATTGCCGGCCGCCTCGGCGTGCGCGCGGCCTTCTTCGATGACGCTTCGCGGTATGAACAGTCGCGAGAGCAACACGAAGACCGCGATGAGGACGACACCGCCGATCCACTCGGCGACCACAAATGGCCATCCCATCAGCTGCCACAGAATCAGGCCCAACTCAATGACGAGATTGGTGGATGCGAACATGAACGCCATGGCGACTGTGAAGTCAGCACCACGTTTGAAAAGCGATTTGGCGGTCGCTGCTGCCGCGTAGCTGCAGGATGAGCTGGCTGCGCCAAGACCCATGGCCAGTGCCACTTCGCGCAAGCCGGCGCGTCCGAAGAGCGCGCTCAACCCACCTTTGGGCACGTATGCCTGGATCATGGCCGATATGATGAACCCGAGCAGCAGCGACCACAAGACCTGCCAGAACATGGCAAACGACGCGAAAATCCAATGCCACAAGAAGGTTAAGAGCGGCAACGAGCGGTCCTCACTTCGCCTTTCGTAGACGCCGCACGTCGCCGTCGCGCATGGTGAACCCGATGCTGTCGAAATGCTCCATCAGCGGCAGCGCATACTTACGCGACGTGCCGAGGACATCCCGCAATTGGGCCATCGTCGCGCTGCCATTGGTGCGCATGAGCTCTACAATCGACGATTGCATGCGTTCGATTTGCGAGCGTCGGTAGAGATCGTCGCCGATTCGCACAAAAGCCCCAGCGGCCAACAACGAACCGAGCGCCTCCGCAGTGTCGCTAGAGGTCTGTGCAGCACGCTTTGCGACGCCATCATAGGAGCGGGGGAGATTGGGCGACTGCGAGTCGACCGCAAGCGCGCTTTCGAAAAACGCCTCTTGGCTCCGCGTCAATGATGCGGTGAACGCCGGGTCGTGCCAGAAGCCCGCTTTGACTGCGACGCGGCCGTCGTCGTGCCACGCGTGGAGCAAGCGCACAGCGATTGCCTCGCTGATGTTCAGAAGTTTGGCAATCTCCGCTGGCGAGAGGCCCAGCCGCCATGGGAATCGTTCGTGGGATTCGCGCAAGGCGCGCTCCACTGTGGACCACGCGGCATCGAACACGTTGCGTGACAGATGTTCGTCCGGCTTTCGGACGACGGCGACGCGCCCTTGTTCAATCAGCCATTTGAGCGCTGCATCTGCAACAGATTGCGTGACATTTGCACCTGCAGCGACGCGAGCGCTGGCTATCGGCGTGAGCCCTGAGGCCGCCAACAGCTCGAACACTGCGCTTGTTTCCGCCGGCGCGTCTTCGAACGAGGGTTCGTCGGTCGAAATGACAGTGCTCGCGGTGCTTTGTCCGCCATCGGATTGCGCGGGCATGACTCGAGTGCCGGCTTGCTCGGGCGTTGCGCTGCGAATCGTCGCGCCGCCGAGGAGATCTTTCGGGCTCATGCGTCTGATGATGACGCGCGACCCAGGATAGAAAACAACTGGCTTCCCCAAGAGCAGCTGGGCAGGGGCGGGGCTCTGCTCGCGCGGCGCGGACTCCACGAACCGTAACTGGCCAAGCACTTCAGCGGATCCGATGTGCACGCGCACCGGCATGCGGCGGCGCAGCAACGGTAGAGCCGATTCGAGCGGGGTGAAGTCTACTAGCAGCTCGCGCGCAGGGATGAACTCACGAGCTGAAACGAGGGTTTCGCCGCGCGCGATCTGAGTGACCGCGATCCCCGGCAGATTGACCGCGACGCGCGATCCGCCGCTCGCTGAAGGAACAGTCTGCCCAAAAACCTGGAGGCTCTTGATACGCACGCGCAAGCCGGACGGCTGAAGCGCAAGCGTGTCCCCTGCCGAGATCTTCCCCTGCATGAGAGTGCCGGTGACGATCGTGCCGTGACCCGCGAGTGCGAAGACGCGATCGATCGGCAGGTACGGCGGCGACTGCGGCCTGCGAGGCGGCAGCGCGGCGAGCGCATCATGGATGGCTGCCGAAAGCTCCGGGATGCCCTCGCCGGTTGTGCTGGAGACTTCAAACACAGGAGCATCCGCAGCGACGGTGCCGGCAACCGCATCGCGCGCGAGCTGCGCAGCGATGTCACGGCTTGCTCGGTCAACCAAATCGATCTTGGTCAGCACGATGATCGCCCGGTTCACGTTGAGCAGATTGAGGATGCGCAGATGCTCGAACGTCTGCGGCTTGGGACCTTCGCTGGCGGCGATGACGAGCAGCAAGAGCTCCATGCCTGCGGCACCTGCAAGCATGTTATGCAGGAATCGCTCGTGGCCGGGTACATCGACGATCCCCGCCACCACGCCGTCCGGGAACCGCAACGGAGCAAACCCGAGATCGAGCGTCATCCCGCGCTGCTGTTCTTCGAGCAGACGGTCAGGATTGTGGCCGGTCAGCGCGGT
>JAFANK010000306.1 GCA_019232725.1 Vulcanimicrobiota bacterium
CACTGAGCATGTCGCAAAGCCACGAACGACGTATAAGCCTCCTGCCAATCACCCTTGGCGCATAGCGGGGGTGAGCAAACTGCGGCAAAAGTACCCTGGGGAAGCCTTTACTTAGAAAATCAGGGACACCAGCGCTCGGGAATAACATACTTTGCGCATACTAACGTAAGGTTTACGCGCCGGGACAGCAAACTTTGGACGCTCTGTCATCTTCAAGATTTTGCCATTTCGCCTCCATTTGAATCGAAAGGGTCTCTATGTTCGCCGTCATCGAAGCCAACGGCCGGCAGCTTAAGGTTAAGGAGGGGGACGTTGTCCGCCTCGACCGCGTCGAGGGCGACGCCGATCGCGAGGTCATCTTCGATCGGGTGCTCTTCGCTCACACCGGAGACGATTTCTTAGTAGGCTCTCCTCTGGTCGCGTCCGCCCGAGTGACGGCGAAAATTGTCCGGCAAGGCAAAGGGCCGAAGGTGGTCGCTTTCCGCTATAAACCAAAGAAACGCGTCAGGCGCCGCCACGGCCACCGCCAGCCGGTGACCGAGCTGCGCATTGAGAAGATCTCGCTCCCATAAGCAAGGGCTCGCGGTCCTCGTCCGACGCGAACAGGGTCGCGTGGTTGGCCTTGAGGTTAGCGGGCACTCTGGTTTCGCTGAAGCAGGCGGCGATATCGTCTGTGCTGCGGTGAGCGCTCTTGTGCTGTCAGCAGTACAAGGTTTACGCACATACTGCAACGTCGAGGCAGCCGTCATAGACGCCCCGACGTCGTACCGGCTTAGGGTGCCCGCCGGCGGTGACGAGCGCGCGCAAGCCGTGCTTGAGACGGCCATAGGCGGCCTGCAAGCGATAGCAGCTTCGTACCCGCGCCACGTGCTCGTGGAAGATATAGCGCAAAGCAAACGCAGTGCCCGGACAGGGCAGGCTTCACGACCAAAGAAGTCGGCCGTCCGAACTCACTAGCACATCGAGGAGCACACTTATGGGATCCTCCACTACAGACATCAGCCCGGCCTACGCTGACGACAGCGGGAGCCGCCTCGAGCGCGGTCAGGACGACCTGCGCAAGACCCTCCTCGCGGGGATCATCGGGGCCGTTGTGGCCGCCGGCGCCTACTTCATCTATAGCCGCCTCGAGGACGAGCAAAAGGAGCAGCTGCGCCGGACCGTAGGCAGGTTCGTAGAAGATAAGATCGCCGACGTCCGGGCGCAATTCAAGGTCTAAGGCCCAGTCGGGGTCCTGCCGATTTTCCTTGTATGCGCTCGGCACGGGCCCTTTTCGTGCTGTTTGGTTTCTTCTGGGCCCTTTTTTCAACCTTACCAGCAAGTGCTGACTCGGGCGCGACCCGCAACGTCAGCGGCGAGCAGGCCATGCGAGCATACGTCTCGGCCATTCGCTATTTCAATCCTGGCATCGACGAGGACGAGGCGCAACGCATCGTTGCCGCCATCGCGCGAGAATCGCTGGCAGCTCATGTCGACCCGCGGCTGATCGTTGCCATAGTGGCGACCGAGAGCGCTTTCGACCGGACCGCGCGCAGTTCGGCCGGCGCTCGTGGCCTCGGCCAGCTGATGCCCTCGACAGCTTCGGACGACCACGTCAACGACGTCGAAGATATCGATCAGAACATCCACGGAACCGTCCTCACGATCAAGGGCAACCTCGACCACTATGCACGCTACGATACGCAGCGGCAATACGTATACGCGATCGCCGCGTACAATGCGGGCAGCGGCGCCGTGGACGAATACCACGGCGTACCACCGTATGATGAGACCGTCCACTACGTCTGGAAGGTCATCACCTTGTGGCGCAGGCTTTGGGGGATGTCCGCTACCTAGTCGGCCTCGGTAATCGTTGGCTCGGAGTCACTTCCCGTTGGCTCGTGCGGCAGCTCAAGGTTCTGACTGGTTTGTGGGACCGCATGCAGATGAGGTTCCGCGCTGTCGGCTGCCCGTTCCATCTCCATCATGAATGTGTTCGTCGTCGATTGGATATGTCGCATCGCCTCGCCCAGTTGACGAGCGAGTTTTGGCAGCTGCTCCGGACCGAACAACAGCAGTGCAAGCACAAAAACGATGGCGGTGTCAGATGGACTCAACATGACTGCGAGGCCTATTCCCCTCGGCCCTGCGGGTAATCTTTTTTGGGTCGCGAAAACTTTCACTCTCCGTGAAGATCTACTACACTAAGAGCCAGCGGGAAGAGCCTTTGGGGTCGCTGTCGACCCTCAAGAAGATCCTTGCTCGCTTCGTTCATCATAAGGTGTTCTACGAGATGTCGGCGCGGCAACGCACGGGCCGTCAGCTGTATTCCATCAAGAACACGTTCACGGTCGGCCAGTTCGAGGTCGACGGTACGATTGAGCTTCTCATAACGCTGTTCGACGCTCACAATTCGGCGCATTCGGTGGAGATCGTCAACCCGCATGCGTTGCGCGTGTACGATGAAAATCCAGCGAAGGGTTTTGCGGTCGTGTTCTATGCCGATGAGGCCGGTGAATTCGAGATCCGTTACTACTTGCGCGATGAGGGCGAAGACGCAAACTCTCCCAAGCGAACCGCGCTCGAGCATATCACGCTCCCGCAGCTCATGGAGTACTTGCATGAGAGCTTGAGCGCAGATGTTGTCGAGGTCGGCGGCGAACGAAGCGGTCCTAAGCGATCCTAGCTTCCCTTTTTTCGCAGGTTCCACCCTCGCGAAGAGCGCCGCAGTTTTGTCTCGAGCTTTCCTGCTAAACGCAGCTCGCGGATGCTGCCGCTGAGATCGCCACGTTTGCGCAAAAGGACGCCAAGATTGTGGTGCGCAAGCGCGTAGGACTCGTCGAAACGAATTGCACGTTCGTAACAGACCTGCGCTTCATCTAGCTCGCCACGCTCGAGCATCAAATTCCCGAGATTCACCATAGCGGATACGCACCGGTCGTCGGCGGCCAACGCAGCGCGAAAATCCGCTTCTGCTTGTACCACATCGCCCCACTTGAGCCGGCAAACACCCCGTTTTGAGAACGCCGCTGCAACACACTCTCCTTGGTCGATCGCTGCGCTGAAGAGAGCAGCAGCTTTTCGAAAGTTGCCGCGCTCAAATGCTCGCATCGCGTCGTCGAAGCGGCTCACGGCATGTACCGGCGACGGCGAAGGGCGTTATCGCGTATCGTCCGAAAACTGCATGCGCCTATGCAGATCGACGTCGTCACATTATTTCCGAACTTCTTTGAACCCATTGTCAACGGAAGTATATTAGGCCGTGCGCAGTCGAAGGGCCTAGTGAAGATACGCGTGCACGATCTTTGGGACTATGTGCCTTCCGGCGAGCGCGCAGATGACGCTCCCTATGGGGGCGGTCCCGGGATGGTCCTGCGACTTGATCCTTTGATTGCGTGTCTTGAAGCACTACTCGGTTCAAACTTACGCGTGCCAGAGGGCTGCGAGGTTGTCGTGCCCTCACCAGCGGGAACGCGATTTGACCAAGCGGCTGCGAAGCATATGGCACGGCTCGACAGGCTGATCCTCGTCTGCGGCCACTATGAGGCCATTGACGAGCGCTTCTTCAAACTCGTCAAGTCAACCGAGTTGTCTTTGGGTGACTTCGTACTTACCGGGGGTGAAATCGCTGCTCTGGCGTTTGTCGATGCGGCCGTCCGGCTCTTACCCGGGGCTATCTCGCCGGAGAGCCTGCGGGCGGAGTCTTTTGCTCAGCAGGGTCTGGATTGGCCACATTTCACGCGTCCGGCGGTGTTCCGGGGCCTTGCCGTGCCCGACGCGCTCCTGAGCGGAGATCACGCCCGTATTCAAGCCTGGAGAGAGGCCAGTGCGCGCGAACGGACGGCCACAAAGAGGCCAGACCTCTTGCCAAAGCCTTGACGGAAGCCTCTATGGCGGGTTGAAGGCCCGGAGCGGGACATGCTATACTCGAGCAGTCCTTTTATTTGCACGCTGGTCGCGGCGTCGGACCCCGAGTCGGGGCGGCGCCTTTTTCGCGGCTTCGAAAGTTTGAGTACTCGGTATGGATCTCGTCCAGTCGGTGGGTGCCGCCCAGAAGAAGAAAAAGTTTGCGGAGTTCGCGGCCGGTGACACCATCAAAGTACATTCGCGGGTCACCGAAGGCAACAAAGAACGGATACAAGTTTTTGAGGGCATCGTCACGGAGCGCAAGCTCGGGGGCCTTTCGGAGACATTTACCGTCCGGCGGATCGCTCACGGCGTTGGCGTTGAACGGTCATTTTTGATCCACTCCCCACGCGTGGAAAAGGTGGACGTTCTTCGCCGGGGTCTTGTCCGACGTGCCAAGCTCTACTACTTGCAGGAGCGAGTCGGAAGCAAAGCCACGCGCATCAAAGAAAAGAAATAGTGAGCCCAGCCGTCCTCGGTGCCATATTAGGCATCTTGGGTGTCGCGCGTGCGGTGATCTGGGTAGCGCCGAATGCGGTGCCCAGCGACAAACAGCGCAGCATTCTCAAAGAATACCTCGATGCATTCATCATCGCGGGTGTCGTCGCGCTCGTGCTCATGCATTTTGTCGTGCGCACGTTTTGGATCCCCTCCGGCTCAATGCTACCGACGCTGGACATCCACGACGTCTTGCTCGCAAATGAGATACAGTACCGCGTGCAGGATCCCAAGGATGGGCAGATCGCCGTTTTTGTGCCGCCACCCGAACTCGGAACCACCGATTTTATCAAGCGGGTTATGGCTGTGCCCGGTGACAACATCCGCATCCATAACGGCCAGGTGTATCGTAACGGCAAGCTGCTGCCCGAACCGTATATCCCGGCTTCCCAGCGGCCCGATTACGAGCTTGAGGTCAAAGATTACGACCTCGTCGTCGACGGGGTGCCCTTAGATCCAACTCGAGCTATCGTGCCGCCTCGCTCCCAATGGCAGGCCGCGGACCGCATACCCAAAGGGTACTACTTAACGTTGGGCGATAACCGCAATGACTCAAACGACGGACACCTTTGGGGCTTATTGCCGAGAGACCATTTCGTCGGGCACGCGTTCTTCGTTTTCTGGCCGCTGAACC
>JAFANK010000360.1 GCA_019232725.1 Vulcanimicrobiota bacterium
GGCGAGATCGTCGCCACGATGCAGGTCGAGGAAGTGTACGCTGCAGACGTCGCGGGTGAAGCACGCGCCGTGTATCGCACGGAGGATCGTGCGCATCCGGGCGTTGCGGCGCTGCACGATGCATCCACGACGCTTGCGGCGGGGCCAATCGAATTGCTCCGCGTGCCTGATTTTGGTTTTCCTGACGAATACCGGACGCCGAAACAAACGCGTGCCCTGTTCGAACGGCTCGGGTGGCGGACTGTCGTCGGATTCCAGACGCGTAACCCGGTACACCGAGCACACGAATATCTGCAAAAGGTCGCCATGGAGATCGTGGATGGCCTCTTGCTGCACCCGCTTGTGGGGCTGACCAAAGACGACGATATCCCGGCGCCCGTGCGCATGGCGTGCTACCGTACGCTGCTCGCCAAGTACTATCCGGAAAAGCGTGCAGTGCTATCCATCTTTCCGGCTGCGATGCGCTATGGCGGCCCTCGGGAAGCGGTGCTGCATGCGATCGCGCGTAAGAATTACGGCTGCAGTCATTTCATCGTGGGACGCGATCACGCCGGCGTCGGATCATATTACGGATCGTTTGATGCGCAAGCCATTTTCGATGACATCGAAGAGGAACTCGGTATCGTCATCTTGCGCTTCGACAACGCGTCGTGGTGCAATGCGTGCGAAGGCATGGTGACCGACAAGACTTGCCCGCACCCGGCGTCTGACCGCGTTAGCTTGTCGGGCACGAAGGTCCGCGAGATGCTGCGTGCTGGTCAACGGCCACCGCAAGAGTTCAGCCGCCCCGAAGTCGCCGATGTTCTCATCGACGCCATGGCGCCGGCCAAGAGCCGTTAACTAACCGCCGCGAGCTCGTGTTCCATGAACTGTTCCTGCGACCACGCAGCACCTTCGGCCATGAGCGCTTGCAGGCGCTCTTCGCCGAGCTGGTCGCGCAGCGGCTGACGTAACCAGTTCACATCGAGCGTTTTCATCGCTGTTGCCGGCAAGCGATCAGGGTTGACCGCCAGTAGATAGCCGAGCAGCCGTGCGGACTCTTCAAAAGACTTGGCGTGCGTTGCGATAGCTATGCACGCTGGAAGCGCTCGCATGAACCCGGGCCCGAACACCTCTTCGCGGCGGCTTAACAATAACGACTCGCGCACAGTGTCACGAGCCTCTTCTATGCGACTAGCCACGACAAGGTGAGCAGCCTTTGCAGCCAAACCGAATGACTCAAGCGCCGAATCACCGATCGTCCGGCCCATCGTGGTCGCCTCATCCGTCAGCGCAAGGGCTCGTTCGAGGTCACCACCCGCTCGCTCCATAAAACTCTCTTCGATCAACCCCAACCCGTAGTTCCGGTCACCTCCGCGAGGCGCGTAATATGATTTTGCAGCGGCGAACTGCTGGCGAGCCCGAGCAAGCTCTTTTCGCTCGGTATAGATCTTCCCAAGCTGGTGCAATGCGGCTGCCTCGCGATAGCGATCGCCGAGTTTTTTCGCGAGTTCAACGGTTTTGAGCATCGCCGGCTCCGCTTCGTTGAACTTCCCAGCGAAAATCTGAGCCTCGCCGAAGTAGAAAACTGCACGCGTCAAAAGCCGTTCATCGTTCAAGGCTTGCGCGCCCGAAAGCGCGCGCTCGATCGCTGAGAATGCCTCGCTCCAGGATCTGCCGATGAGCAACCGGGAGAGCGCCAGATCCAAAGCGACGCTTAATGCTGGGTTGCTCTCCGGCGTGATGGCGTCGCGGCTAACGTCGAGCCAATGAAGACCCTCGAGGCGGCGATGGGCGAACCAGTACGCCCACAGGCCTTCGGCGATCTCGGCCCCGAGCTCTCGGTCGTTGCCTTGGTCGAGACACCACTGCAATGCCGCACGTACATTATCGAGTTCCCTCTCGACTAACGCCGTCCAAGCAACCTCAGGGATGGTCTGCCACGTCTTAGCCACCTGTCGGGAGTGGGCCGCGTAGAAATCCGCATGCCGCCGTGCCAACGCATCAAATTCTCCACCGCTGCGCAATAGGTCAAGGCCATATTGACGAAGCGACTCGAGCAGCTTATAGCGCTGGGTGTCGGCCAGGAATTCGACCGAGACGAGCGACTTGTTCACAAGCGACGTCAGGATGTCAAGGATAGCGAACTCGTCGAGCGACGCATCGGTGCACAGCGCGCTTGCCGCTTCCAGCGTCCAGCCCCCTTGGAAGATCGACAGCCTGCGAAAGACCGTCCGTTCGTCCTCTGAGAGCAGCTCGTAGCTCCAGTCAATGGCTGCCCGCATGGTCTGCTGCCGCGGCAACGCGGTGCGGTCGCCGCCGGTCAGCAAACGAAATCGCTCGTCAAGCTTTTGTGAGAGTTGCTTGAGGTTCAAAATCGTCACGCGCGCCGCGGCGAGTTCGATGGCAAGCGCAATGCCGTCAAGGCGACGGCAAATGTCGGCCACGACGGGCGCTTTTTCGTCGGTGAACGTGAATTGTGCATCAAGCGCAGAAGCGCGCGCTACGAAGAGGGCGATCGCACCATACGTCAACGCGTCCTTGGCCGAGAGCACGCCGTTGTGCGCCGGTAGCGACAACGTCGGCATGCGGTAGACTTGCTCGCCGTGCACGTTCAGCGCCTCGCGGCTGGTGGCGAGCACCACGACGTTCGGGCATGCGCGAACGATCGCGGCCACGACGCGCGTCGCCTCAGCGACGACATGTTCGCAGTTGTCGAGGATGAGCAGCAATCGTTTGACTTTGAGATACAGACACAGGTCATCGAGCGGCTTACGCTCAGGCTGCGGTTGCAGCTCGAACACCGATGCGATTGCACTGGTCACGAGTTCGTCGTTCACCACCTGCGCAAGATCCACCAACCATACGCCGTCGCCAATGCCATCGAGCATGTCTGCGCCGACTTGCAAAGCGGTCCGCGTCTTGCCGATCCCGCCGGTCCCCACGATCGTGACGACCTGCGATTTTCCGAGCAACGCCTTGAG
>JAFANK010000155.1 GCA_019232725.1 Vulcanimicrobiota bacterium
TGAAACCCGCTTTGCGGAGCGCGCTGACCGCCTGCGCGCTGCGCGCGCCCGAACGGCAGTACACCACGATGTCGCGATCTTCGGGCAACTCGTGCATGCGTTTCTCGAGCTCAGCCAGCGGGATCTCGTGCGTGTTCGCGAGCGCGACGATTTCACGCTCGTATGGTTCGCGCACGTCCAGGAGCGCCAGCGTCTCTTTGCGATCGAGCAACGCACGCAGCTCGCGCGGTTGGATCGTCGACGCGGCTCCGTTGCCCAGCGTGTCGCTCGCCGGGATGTCGCACGTCGTGTCTTCCTCTTTAAGCGCAGTGATGGTGGGTGCGTCACCGCAGACCGGGCAGCCGGGATCTTTGGCGATGGCCAAGGTCGAAAACCGCATCGCCAAAGCATCGTACAGCAATAGCCGCCCGACCAGTGTCTCGCCGAGTCCGGTGACGAGCTTGATCGCCTCAGTGGCTTGGATAAGACCGATCAATCCAGGCAGCACGCCCAACACGCCGCCCTCAGCGCAGGAGGGCACTGCGCCAGGCGGGGGTGGGTGCGGGAAAAGACAGCGATAACATGGACCGCGCCGTGCGTCGAACACCGACGCTTGGCCTTCGAAGCGATACACGGAACCATAGACATTTGGCTTGTCCGCCATCACGCAGGCGTCGTTCACCAAAAAGCGCGTGGGGAAATTGTCCGTACCATCGATGACGACATCGTAGGCAGACACAAGTTCGAGGCCATTGGAAGCATCAAACCGCCCGGCGTGGCGTCTGACCTCGACATGCGGATTGAGATCGGCGATACGTCGAGCTGCGCTTTCGACTTTGGGTTCACCGACTGCAGCGCTGCCGTGAATGACTTGTCGCTGGAGGTTGGACACATCGACGACGTCGTCATCGATCAGTCCGATACGGCCGATGCCTGCGGCAGCCAGATACAGCCCAAGCGGAGACCCGAGGCCGCCGGCGCCGACGAGCAGCAATGACGCACTCTTCAGCGCCCGCTGGCCCGCCAATCCGACTTCGGGCAAAATGAGGTGTCGGCTGTAGCGGGCGAGTTCTTCGCGTGACAGGGCTGCGCCGCGGAGCAAGTCCATACGCGGTGGTTCGCCGCGCGCCCCAACCACCCCGTCGCTTAGGCTGTCGAGCGGCCCTCGATGATCTTGTAGACAAATGCCGCGAGCACGCCGCCGGCCAGCGGCGCGATGATGAAGAGCCACAGCTGTGAGAGCGCCCAATCCCCCGCATAAATGGCGGGTCCGATGCTGCGCGCCGGATTGATCGAGGCGTTCGTGATGGGTATGGCCACCATATTCGTGATGGCAAGCGCCATGCCGATGGGGATGCCGGCAAAACCGGCAGGTGCAGCCATCGCTGTCGAACCGAGGACCGTGATGACCAGCACAAACGTCGCGATCAGCTCAGTCAGAAACGCGGCGCCCATCGCGTAGCCCGAGGGCGAATGATCGCCGAAGCCGTTCGCGGTGGCCACCGCTGACGTGTGGACGAGCCCAGGAACACCGCTGCCCATCATGATCCATGCCAAAAATCCGAAACCGCAGATGCCGCCAAGCACTTGAGCGATCCAATATGGCACGACGTCCGAACCTCTCATGCGGCCGGCGAGCACAGCGCCGAGCGTCACCGCCGGGTTGATATGACAGCCGGAGATCGGTCCGATGGCATAAGCAAGCGCTAAGAGCGTGAGCCCGAATGCAAGCGATATGCCGAGCGCACCGATGGCCTTTCCATCGAAGATGGCGCTTCCCAGTCCGATGAACACGAGCAGTAGCGTGCCCAAAAATTCCGCGAGGTACTTGTTCATGCTCGCTTCCCCTCTTCAATGCGTCTGTAGTACAAGCGCACGAAGCGGCAGCCCGAAGCTGGCCACCGGCATGCGTCCTGGCCGCCGCTTAGGTCAGGCTGCGAGACATTCCTCGCAAGGCGTGAGGGCGCGAAGCGTGCGCGCAGCGTACGCATCCGTCATGAGCGACGTAAAGCAGGACACCGGCGACCCGCGGCATGCGGGACGGATGTACGACAAAGAGATGCCCATCAATCAGGCCGGCATGGAGATGTCCAAACCGGGATTACCAGACCTGCGCCGTCGCAAGCATTCCGTGCCGCTTCCGGACGACGAGCAGCAAACAACGCCGTAGCAGCCGGTCTTACGCGCGCTCTTGCCGCGTGATGATCATCTCGTTGCTTGGCGCAAATCCCATCGATGCGTAGATCGGGCGCGCGTTTTGCGCCGCGTGCAGGCGTACGGCGCGGCAACCTTGGTCCCACAACCAGTCGAGCGCCGCTTGGGTGACCGCGCGCGCACAGCCCCGACGCCGATACTTCTCATCCACGAATACGCCGGCGATGTAGCCGATACGGCGATTGGTGCAGATCTGACTTGGATAGCCGTCGAGGAAGAACCCGGCAGCGCTTGCCACGACGTGAGGGCCGTCGACGGCGAAGAACCAGCGCAACTCGTCAGCCTCGTGGCGCTGGCGAAAATACGCGATCGATCGCGCTTTCCAGTCGGCGCTGAGATCCTCGTCCGGCATCCCCAGTTCGCGCCGCATCGACATCCAAAACTCAGCGGCGGTATCAAACTCCGCCGGTTCTGCAACGCGCACGGTTATCGTGTTCGCTTCCAATGCCGCCTCCAGGGGACGAGCGCGCGAGGATAGGTCCGCGCGCTGCGCCGAATGAACGCCAGACCTTCTCTTTGCCGCACACATTCTCATTGGAGCGACTATGGCTACCGTGCTCGAGCAGATCCCGAAGTTTGTCAACGAACCATTGCGCAGTTTTCAATCAGCGCAGGAGCGCGCTGCATTGGAAGCCGCGATCGCGCGCGAGCGCAAAAACGCCAGAGACTACCAGCTCATCATCGGCGGCAAGCGCATAACCGCGGACAAGCAATTCGCGTCGATCAATCCATCGCGACCGAGTGAGATCGTGGGGCGCGTTCAGGCCGCGAGCGTCGACCATGCTCGCGATGCCATCGCCGCAGCGCAGGCGGCATTTCCTGCTTGGTCGCGCGTTCCGGCGGAACAGCGTGCCGAGCTCCTGTTCAAAGCGGCAGATGCCGTGCGTCAACGCCGCGAGGAGTTCGACGCGCTGTTGGTCCTGGAGGTCGGCAAGAGCTGGCCGGAGGCCGATGGGGACATTGCCGAGGGCATCGACTTCCTTGAGTACTATGCCCGCGAGATGCTGCGCTTTGGGCAACGCGTGCCGCTCACGCCGCTCGCCGGTGAAGACAATGAGATGCACTACATCCCACTGGGTGTTGGCGTCGTGATCCCGCCATGGAATTTCGCGTTTGCGATCATGGCCGGCATGACGTCGGCCGCCATCGTCGCCGGCAACACGGTCGTGCTCAAGCCCTCGAGCGATTCGCCGGTCATCGCCGCACGGTTTGTCGAGCTGCTCGAGTCATGCGGCCTGCCGGCGGGAGTCGTGAACTTAGTCACGGGCTCGGGCGGCGCGATCGGTGACGCGCTCGTGAGCGATCCACGCGTCCGCTTCATCTCGTTCACGGGGAGCAAGGAAGTTGGCTTGCGTATCAATCGCCTTGCCGCCGAGGTGCATCCTGGACAGCATTGGATCAAGCGTGTGGTCGCTGAGATGGGCGGCAAAGATGGCATCGTGGTCGCAGCCGACGCGGACGTGGCCGCGGCGGTGGAGGGCGTGGCATCGGCCGCGTTCGGTTTCCAAGGACAGAAGTGCTCGGCATGCTCGCGGGCGATCATCGAGGCGCCGATCTACGACGATTTCGTGCGGCGGCTCGCCGAGCGCGTCGAGACGATCACGGTGGGCGACCCGGCCGATGCCAAGAACTCGATGGGTCCGGTCATCAATGAACGTTCGCGCGACAAGATCGAGAGCTACATCAAGATCGGGAAAGACGAAGGCACGCTACTCACGGGTGGTGAGCGCGTTGGCGACGATGGCTATTTCCTCGAGCCAACCGTCTTCACCGACATAGCGCCCGATGATACCATCGCGCAGGAGGAGATCTTCGGCCCGGTGCTCGCGGTGATCAAAGCCAAGAACTATGATGACGCGCTGGCGATCGCCAATAGCACGGAGTTCGGCCTGACGGGCAGCGTCTATTCGCGCGATCGGGCCAAGCTTGAACGTGCGCGCGCCGAATTCCACGTCGGCAACCTGTACTTCAATCGCAAATGTACGGGCGCGATGGTGGGCGTCCACCCGTTCGGCGGCTTCAATATGTCGGGCACCGATTCAAAAGCCGGGGGGCCGGACTACTTGCTGCTGTTCTTGCAGGCGAAATCCGTGTCGGAAAAAGTCTAGTACTCGCGGAACCAGATCTGCAAGCCGTTGCAGATGCCGTAGGTGATGATCTCTTGTTCGAGATCGCGCAGCCACTGTCGCGATGGTAAACTGCGGCGTTCCCACGAAACGGTGACACCGCTCAATAACGGGGTGACGCGAAAGCCGACTTCGACGCCCGTAAGATCTTTTGCCGCACCGATGAGCTGGCCGACGGCTGCAGCCCACTCGCGTGCCCGAGCGATCGGGTCCATGAGCGGGACGGCCATCACGCCGGAACCGTTCATTCGCGGCGGAGGTTGGGCAAGACGCTCTTCTTTTCGTTTCTTCAGTGTTGGCATGGCATCACCGCAAAAACCATATGACGAGGTTTCCACATCATATACTATCTGTGCGCGGACGGGTGTCACAATATGCCCAACCGCGTCTAGCAGCATGGCGAGCTGGGAGCGTGATTCTTCACGCACTTTTTAGCGGCCCGGCGTATGGTAGCGGGAGAAAGGGATAAGCAGTGCGACGCTCCATCGCGCGGGAGATGATGGATGACGACGAAACGATCGGGACGCCCGCGCAGTGGCGCCAGAGTTTGGGCGATCTCGCACGGATCAACTTGTGGCTCGGCGGCTGGCATGCTCTGCGCAGCGAACTCGAACGCTTACCCGAGCCACCGAGCGCAATCGTGGACGTAGCGACCGGGGGAGCGGACCTGCCCGAACGGGTGCTCGCTTACCTCGCACGCCGAGGTCGGCACGCAAGCTGCGTGGCCGTCGATCGTTCCGCGCGCATTCTGGGACTCGCGCAAATGATGCGCGCGGGCAACGGGCAGCTGACATTTGTGCAGGCAGATGCGCGAGCGCTGCCATTTGCGGATCGCAGTTTTGATGTCGCCACCTGTAACCTGGCACTGCATCATTTCGATCCGCCCGACGCGACACGCGTGCTGCGCGAGCTGGCCCGCGTTGGCCACTCGGTCATCGTCAACGATCTGCGGCGTAGCTGGATAGCATGGGCATTTGCACGCGTGGTCTTTCCGTTCTTCACGAGCAATCCGTTCACGCGCAACGATGGACCGATCTCCGTGCGGCGTGCCTACACGCCATCTGAACTCGAGTTGCTCGCTCGGAACGCCGGTTGGCATCGTATCGACGTGCGCAAGCAACCTGGCTACCGGATGACCTTGGCGGGAGGGGTCGTGCGGTGAACGACGTCATCATCGTCGGGGCCGGTCCCGCCGGCGCATCGCTTGCACTACGGCTCGCGCGCGCAGGCCGCCAAGTGATGATGCTCGAGCGCTCGCGTTTTCCACGCCTCAAAGTGTGTGGCGACTACTTGTGCAAAGGCGCGATTGAGGCGCTCGCCGCGCTGGAGGTCGCTGATGACGTGTTGGGCGACGCGCATCCAATCCGCTTTGTCGCACTGCACGCGTTTGGAGCACACGCACGTTTTCCGCTACCTGGCAGCGGCGCTGTGTCGCTGCCGCGTGCACTGTTGGACGATCGTCTGCTGTCGGCGGCACAACGCGCCGGTGCGCAGCTGCATCGCGGCGCATTCGTGCGGGCGCACATGACGAACGAGCACGTGTCCGTCGTCTTCCGCGACGAACACGGTGCCGAGTGTGAGACGGCTACTCGTGTGCTCGTCGGCGCCGACGGGGCGTGGTCGGCAGTGGCTCGAAGCGCACGGCTCGCTGGACATCGGCGCTCGCCTGGGCCATGGGCTATTGGCGGCGAGCTGCACGGCCAGGCCGGCGGCGACGAACTATCCATGTACATCAGCAGCGACGCCTATTACGCGCGCAACCCGCTTGCCCCGAGAACGGTCAATACGATGCTGGTCGCGCCAAAGCCGCCGCATCGTGATGTTGCAGAAACGATCGTCGACCGGTTGAGCGGCGGCAAATTGCGATTCGAAGCTGCGCGCATGCAGCGTATCGTGGCGATCGGGCCGCTCCGCTACCGCGCGTGGCGGTTGGCAAGGGGCCGCATCTTGCTGACCGGGGACGCTGCCGAGCTCTTGGATCCATTCACGGGTCAAGGCGTCGCAGCTGCCCTTGCGCTGTCAGCACCGGCTTCGGCAGCCGTGGAAGATCTGCTGCGCGGCGAACCCGAGAGCCTCGTGGAGCGCCGCTATGCGGCACGGTGGCGCGGCATTGTCGGGCCGCGCAGAATGCTCACGCGATTGGTCCACGCGCTTATCCACAACCCATGGTTGCGGCGGCGTGCTTTGCGCGGGATGCGTCGCGATACGCATGCCGCCCACGCGATCGTGGCGGCTGTCAGCGGTGACTGGCCGGTTGCGGGGGCGCTACCGCCATGCGCGCTTTTGCGGTTGCTCGCATCGTGATGACGCACCAGTCGATCACCGTGCAGGCAACGCCGCAGACCGCGTACGCGCTCGCGCAAGACGTGAGTAATTGGCCGCAGCTCTTATCGCATTATGCCTGGGTGCGCGTGCTTGACGAGCGCGACGACGAGCGAACATTGATCATGGCAGCATGG
>JAFANK010000234.1 GCA_019232725.1 Vulcanimicrobiota bacterium
GAACAGCTCGATATCCGGCGCATCGGGTTTGACGGTTCGCTCGATCGCACCATTGAAGCGTTGCACGCGCTGGATGGCGTCGTCGATGCGATCGGATTGGGCGGTATCGATGTGTACTTGTACGCCGGCCGCCACCGCTATGCGCTGCGCGATGGGCTGCGCATGCTCGAGGCCGTCAAGGAAACGCCGGTGGTCGACGGTAGCGGGCTCAAGAACACGCTCGAGCGCGAGACGATCGCCTATCTGCAATCGCATCGCATCGTCGACTTCAAAGGCCTGCCGGTGCTCATGGTCAGTGCGCTTGACCGGTTCGGCATGGCGCAGGCGCTTGTGGATGCCGGCGCCGATGTCACGTTCGGCGACTTCATCTTCGCGCTTGGCATCGACAAGCCGGTACGAACGCTCCCTGAGTTCGAGGCGCTTGCCGAACGTTATCTGCCCGACGCCTGCAAGCTTCCGTTCCAGTTCTTTTATCCGACCGGCAAGAAGCAAGAACGGGCGCCCGAACCAAAATTCCCGCAATACTACGAGGGCGCGCGCCTGATCGCAGGCGACTTCCACTTCATCCGCCAGAATATGCCTGACGATTTAAGCGGAAAGACGGTCATCACCAATACCGTGACGTCGCACAACATCGACGAATTGCGTACCCGTCACCTCGCGCGACTGGTCACGACGACGCCGCAACTCGGCGGCCGATCGTTCGGCACGAACGTCATGGAGGCGGCGCTGCTCGCTATCTTAGGCAAGCAGTGGGCGGACGTCACCGAAAAGGATTACCGCGATCTGCTCGCGCGGCTTGAATTCCGGCCGCACGTGCAAGACCTCGTCGCTCACGCCACCACCTAAAGGAGAGACCTGTGACCGAAAAAGAGACCGTCGTAACCGAAGAGGGTCTGCGCAAGCTCGAATCCGAGCTCGAAGAGCTGAAGACCGTCCACCGCAAGGAGGTCAACGACCGGATTCGCCAGGCCAAAGAATTCGGCGACATCTCGGAAAACGCCGAGTACGAAGACGCCAAGCAAGAGCAGGCGTTCATCGAGGGCCGGATCATGAAGCTCGAGGCCATGATCCGCAACGCCAAGATCATCCACGAGGGCGAAGGCGGCGCCGATGAAGTCCATCTGGGCAGCACGGTCAAGGTCAAAAACATGAGCACCGGCAGCGAGAACGAGTACACGATCGTGGGCAGCGCCGAATCGGACCCGCTCAACGCAAAGATCTCCAACGAATCGCCGATCGGGAAGGCGATCGTTGGTGCCAAGCCAGGCCAGACGGTCGTCGCAAGCGCGCCATCCGGCGAGATCCAGCTCAAAGTGCTCAGTATCCGCGCCAATCGCAAAAGCGGCTCAAAAGCTCGAACCAAGTGAACAAGAGTGGCGACGTCGGCGCCACCGAAGCTGAACTCATCCGCGCCCGGCGCAACAAGCTCGAGGAGCTGCGCAGCGCCGGGAACGATCCCTACGCCCACACGAAGTTCGAACGCACCTATCCGATCGTGGAGGCGCGCCTAGCCCACGAGAAGCTCGCAGTTGGCGAGCACTCGGGCCACAGCGTTGCGCTGGCCGGGCGTTTGCAGCCCCTCCGGCGCATGGGGAAGAAAATCGTCTTCGCTGATCTTGCCGATCAGTCGGCGCGCATCCAGCTCTACTTCCGCGCAGAGCAGATGGGCGACGGATTTGCCCTGGTCGATCTGCTCGATCGCGGCGATCTTGTCGGCGTGCGGGGCGAGCCCTTTCGCACCAAGACCGGGGAGCTTACGATCGCCGTCAAGGAGGCGGTCGTGCTGGCCAAGTCGCTGCGACCGCTGCCGGAGAAGTGGCACGGGCTTGTGGATCCGGCGGCACGGTATCGCCATCGCTACGTCGACTTGATGGTCAACCGCCCGGTGCTCGATACCATGCTCACCCGCAGCCGTATCATTGCTGCGCTGCGACGCTATCTCGATGAGCGCGGCTACGTGGAGGTGGAAACGCCGACGCTTTTGACCATTGCCGGCGGCGCTAATGCGCGGCCTTTTGCGACCCATTCGCATGCGCTCGACATTCCGCTGCAGCTGCGCATCGCTACCGAGCTGAACCTCAAGCGCTGCGTGGTGGGCGGCATTGAAAAGGTCTACGAGATCGGCCGCACGTTCCGCAACGAGGGCATCGATCGCACGCACAACCCAGAATTCACGATGCTCGAGCTGTATGAGGCGTACACGGACGTCGAAGGCATCCTCCAGTTGTGCGAAGGGATGGTGCTGACCGCCGCGCATGCAGCCGGGGTCGGCGCAAAGCACGAGTATGATGGCAAAGATCTTTCCTTTGCACCGCCGTTCGCACGCGTGCGCTATTTGGATGCGCTTGCCAGCTGGGGCGGCCTCTCACGCGACGATGTGCTGGACGAGTCAAAGGCGCGAGCCGCGGCGAAGCGGCTGAAGATCGAGCTCGAACCCGGTGCGAGCCACGGACATGTCGTGGATAAGATCTTTGAAGAAACCGTGCAGCCGCACTTGGTCAATCCGACGTTCGTCACCGATCAGCCGGTGTTGCTCTCGCCACTCGCCAAACGGCGTCGCGACGACGCGCAACTCGTCGAGCGCTTCGAGTTGTTCATCTCCAACATGGAGATCGCCAATGCGTTTTCGGAGTTGAATGACCCGGACGACCAGCGTGAGCGTTTCGCTGCGCAGGCGCGAGAACGGGCTGCCGGTGATGCAGAGGCGCCCGAACCCGATTGGGATTACGTGCACGCCCTGGAATACGGTTTGCCGCCGACTGGCGGTATCGGCGTCGGGCTCGACCGTCTGATCATGATTTTGACCAGCCAAGGTTCCTTGCGCGACGTGCTGCTCTTCCCCATGCAAAAGCCGGAAGAACGCGCTTAGAGGAACTTGGCGGTGATGTCCCCGCTGACCGTCTGAACGTCCACTGGAGCCTGCTGGCGCAGTGGCACGTCGCTCTGGATGTCGCCGTGAACGGACGAGGCGCTCACGCTGACGCCGCTGCCGCGCACGAGTGTAACTTCGACATCGCCGGAGACCGAGCGAAGGCGCGCCACGCCGCGATACGCGTGGGCAGTGATGTCCCCCGCCGTCGTCGTGACGACGGCCTTGCCGGCAACGCGATCCAGATCGACCTTGCCGCTTACCGACTGGGACGAGATCGTGCCCGCTACATCTTGCAGGACCGTGCGGCCGCTCGTCTCGTCGACGTCATACGTGCCGCGCCCGTGTACGACTGTCACATCTCCGCTCACGCTCGACAGCGTGACGTCACCGACGTCTTGTGCCTGGATGTCGCCGCTGGTCGTGCGAGCATCAAACGGAGCGATAAGCCCACGAGCGACGATGTCGGCGCTTTGAGTCGACAGCCGGATACGCGCGCCCGCTGGAACGTGCACCGTGTAACGAACCGCCATGCTATTGCCCGGCCCGTTATCGTGCCAAAGCTGCCACCACGGTTGGTCGCTCCCCAGACGCGGATAGATGGTCTGAACCTTCATGGCCGTGGGCGAACTGTCAACGTTAATTTTCATCTCGGCGAGGACGTGCGAGGATGGGGCAGTCAGGGTTGCATCCACTTGAACTCGGTTGGCACTCCATCCCACGACGTGGATATCGCCACGGTCATCGTCAATCGAAACCGTACCAGTGGCCGCAAGAGGATAGCTATGGTGGAACTCGCTGCGGGCTGGCGCGTCGGCTGAGCGCCCGGGCGAAAGCACTAAGAGCATAATAGCGACGGCAAATGCCGCCATCGCAGTCGTTTTCATAAAGCGAACTCTCCGTGGGTACTCATACCTGGCCTACTCGCTCAACGGGCGGGATGTTGCAGATCCATGGGCTGTTCGAGCCGGCCACCTGGGGGTTCGCCCTCAATAATAGGTACTGGCCCTCTTCAGGAATGCGTGGAATCCCGGAATCGCCGGTTCCCCCGTGTGGGCTACTGTGAGGCCGTGAGTCGCCATCAGGCGGTTCAAGCACAGTAAGGAGCCCAAAACCATGCATCGCAACGCAATCAACCACACCTGGATCGCCGCAGTGGCCGCCTTGGTGGCCGTCATCGGCACGGTCTCGAGCGCGCTGGCGTATGAGACGGGCTACGGCCCGGTTCAGCTGATCAACGCGACGCAGATCGACGATCCGCCGGGCGCATGCACGAGCGCCGACAAGCCTGCCGGTATCTCTCGCGCATGGGCACCCCAATATCCGGAGATCGCTCTGCAGATGAACCAGGAAGGGTTCTCAACGGTCACCTTCAGCCTGGCTCTCGACGGTAGCGTCTCAAACGTGAAGCTGGCCGGTACGTCCGGCAACCGCCTTCTCGACCAAGCAGCGGTTGACGCCGTGAAAAGCTCGCGCTTCACACCTGCGACCCAGAAGTGCAACACGATCGCTGGGACCTACGGCGTCCCCGTCGTGTTCTCACTTCGCAATGCCAACGACTGGCCGAACATGGTGATCGGTTCAGGCGGTGGTACAGCAGCCGCACGACAGGTCGTGAAGTAACGATCGGTCACCGCTACGACTCTTGAGCGTACTGACACATGCACGACGCCAGCGCTACGACTCTCCAACCACACTTGCTTGACTAGGGTTCACAGCGCTGGCGTCTTGTTCAAAACACATTGCTCGCAGAGAAAGGATGGGATCACAATGGATTCACCGCAAGAAGAACGCATGATCCTGGAATCGCACAGGGCGGCGTGGCGCACCAATCTCACGGCCTGGCTGTTCGGCGATGAGATCCGCTTAGATGAGGATCCCATCCCCGCAAAGATCCTCCGCGGCATGCCGGCTGACGAAGTACCCGTCACCTACCCATACTAGCAGCGCGAGGTGCGAAGAGCCACCTCGCGCCTACTCCGCGCTCGAGACTGAAGGGCTCACTCCTCCAACTTTTGCAATCAGCTCCGAACGCGACGAAACACCCGCCTTCGCAAGAACTGAAGCCACGTGATGTTCGACCGTCCGTTCACTCAACACTAATTTCTCAGCGATTGCCTTGTTGCTCTTCCCCTCTAAGAGCAGATTTCGAACTTCGAGTTCGCGCGCGGTCATCTCTGTCTTAGATCGTCCGAGGCGGTTGACAGGATTCAATATTGCTTCGAGGCGCCGCACGTGATACGTGGCCTCGACGCTCTTGAATATCTCCAGCGCCTGCTTCAGCCTTTCGGCCGCCTCTAGCGATCGAGCCTCATGCAAGGGCCAACCTATCGCGTGGAAGCGTTCGGCGGCCTCGGT
>JAFANK010000329.1 GCA_019232725.1 Vulcanimicrobiota bacterium
GATCGCGCGCGTCTGCGCCGCCATGGTGAGGTAGGAGGTCTGCTCCCGGCGGCGCGTGGCCGGTGCAGCTGCAGGCGAGACAAATGGCCAGACGTCATGCACGGTCGCGATGTTGACGAAAGGGCTTGTCCAGGTCATGCCATTCCAGGGATACCACACAAGATCGGGTGCGAGCGAGCGCACAGCATTGCGCCGGCGCACCGCGAGCTCATCACGCGAGAGTATGCGCGTCAACCGCGTGCGCGCCTGTCCAACCAACACATCCGGCACGAGCAGCGTGATACGCACGACGTCGCGTTGCTCTAACCAGCGCGTGAGCATCGCACGAACATATCGCCCGATACCGCGCCGATCACGCGTGAGGTTGGCGGCGTCTACTGCGACGTGCACGGGCAGATTTCGCACCACCGCGCGACGGCGACTGCGGAGGGATGCATATCGGCAGCGCGCAAGGCTGGCACGGTGCTGTCAATAGTCGAGCTCATCGCTTCGTTCGTGTTGGTGGCTGTGGCCGCCGATTCGTTCACGAACGCGGTCGAGTGGATCGATGCCCGAACGGGACTGACGAGCAGCGCGTCGGGTGCAGTCGTGGCGGCGCTGGGCTCATCGCTCCCTGAGACCATCGTCGCGTTCATCGCACTCGTCGTCTTACACGATCCTCGTAGTCAAGCCATCGGTATTGGCGCGGTGATCGGCGCGCCCGTGATGCTCGGCACGGTCGTCCTTTGCCTTATGGGCGCCCTTGCGCTCGCGCGTGCGCGGCGTGGTGGTTCCGCTGGGCTACGCATACAGGTGGCGCCGACCGTTTTCGGCGCGACGCTTTTCATGGCCACGTTTGCGTTGGCGCTTGCGGCGTCCTTTGTGAACAGTCGATCTGCGCATGTCGCGGCAGCGGTGGCAGTTGTGCTCGCGTATGGCGCATATCTCTACTATCATCTACGCGTGACCGAGCCGGAAGCGGAGACGATGCCGCCGCGTTTGCGCATCGCTCCTCGCCTGCAACAGCCGCCGATGCTGCTGGTCGGCGTCCAGCTGCTGGTCGCGTTAGCGGTCTCTGCGGTAGCGTCGCGCTGGCTCGTCGCGTCCTTGTCCGCTGCCGCCGCATGGTTAGCCATCGCCCCGTTCGTCATATCGCTCGTGCTTAGCCCGATCGCGACCGAACTTCCAGAAGCCATGAGTGTCGTGCTCTGGCTGCGCCGTGGTGAGGACACGCTGGCCATCAACAACGTGCTCGGCGCGATGATGTTCCAAACATCGATCGCATGCGCGATCGCCATGTTGGCGACGCCCTGGTCGCTGCCACGGGCCGGCTACCTAGCAGCGGCCACGGTCCTGCTGGCCATAGCCATGGTCGTCATCGTCACCATCGTGCGGCGGCGCGTAGAACCGCTCGCGCTCGTCATGACGGGCCTCTTTTACCTCGCGATGATCGCCACCGGAGCGTTCTCCCACGGCAGCCTGGCCGCCGCGAGCCCCTAGACGGCCGCGTCGGTGCTATTTGATGAATTGCGGAAACGCGTACGCGACCGCCAGTGAAATCGTATTGACGGTCGCATGAGCGACGATGTTCACCCACAGCGAGCGCGTCGCATAATACGTCCATGCCAACCCGGCCCCGATGACGCAGATCGGCAGGAAGGACCACAGGTCTAAGTGCGCTGCCCCGAAGAGCGCACCGCTGATGGCCATGGCGATCGCCGGGGACATGCGCTGCACGAGTCCGCCGAAGATGAGTCCGCGGAAAAAGATCTCTTCTGCGATTGGCGCTGCAATCGAGACCGACATGAGGTCGAAGAGGAAGGCGACTGCGCCATGGTGCTTGGCGAGCACGAGCGCCTGCGGCTGTGGATGCGAGCCGAAGGCGGCTTTGATCGCGGTTTCGACGATGGAGCTCGCCACGATCAGGGCTATCCCCGCACCAAACCCCCACAATATCCAGCGCCCCTTCGGCGGCGCGCCGAGGCCCAATTGTTGGGGCGTCGCGCGAAATGCGACCTGTGCCATGCCGATGGTTGTCAGCGCGAGCACGGCCTCGGATCCAAAGGAAGTGATCCACAAGTTCTTGGCCGTGAGCAAATCGATGAAGAACGATGGGTTGGCGAGATCGCGAACGAGCAGGGGTGGGTTGCCCAAGAGTTCTGGATGGCTGCGAAACAACACCGCGAACAACAATCCGACCTGCGTGACAAAGAATGCCAGGAAGCAAAGGATAGCGACTGCGCTGAGCGTCCAGCCGCTCCAGCGAACGCCGACGAATGCAGGACCATTCGGCACGATCTTTGCGGTCACGGTGTTGTGATCAGTCGCGATGTCCATGATCTCTCCAGCAAGTGCTGTTGTTTTAGGGTATCGGCAAGGCGGCAGAACTCCGCCAGCGTGAGGCGTTCTCCCCGCACGTGACGGTCGTGACCAAGCTCTGCCAGCACGCCCTCAATCCCTGCGCGCGCGTCACGCTGTTGCTCGGGCAGCGTTTCTAAGAGGCTATTGACAAGCGTCTTTCGGCGATGGCGAAATGCGGCCCGGATCAACCATAGCAGCAGCGCCTCATCGCGCACCACCAATGCGCGCTTGGGTTTTGGCGAAAGACGCACGACGGACGAACGGACCCGCGGATTTGGATAAAACCCGGCGGCGCCGACGTCGAAGAGCTTCTCGATGTCGGCGAAATACGACGCGTACACGCTTAGGCTTCCATAGGCAGGGGTTCCGGCTCGAGCGACCAGGCGCTGGGCATATTCGCGCTGCACCATCAGCACCGAGCATTGCCAGATGCCGGCGGCCTGCAACAACTGCTCGAGAATCGGCGTGGTGATGTAGTACGGCAAGTTGCCGCATACAGCGCGCGGCGG
Source organism: Vulcanimicrobiota bacterium (assembly GCA_019232725.1). GTDB lineage: Bacteria > Vulcanimicrobiota > Vulcanimicrobiia > Eremiobacterales > Eremiobacteraceae > JAFANK01. The sequence continues at coordinate 2,850 of JAFANK010000329.1, forward strand.
CTCGCTCACCGCAAGCATCTGCGAAAGATCGAGTTCGAGGATGTTCTTCGTCAGGATGCGGACATTGGGCGCATCATCAAAACGATCGCGCAGGATCACGCTCAGATCCCGGTCGATCTCGACCACGACAAGCTCGCGAGCGATGCTGGCGAGCGCTGCGCTGAGCGTGCCGGTGCCGCCGCCGATCTCGATAACAAAGCCGTCGTGCGGCAGGGCAGCTGCGATGCGGGATGCGACGCGAGGATCGGTGAGAAAGTTCTGGCCGAAACGTTTGCGCGGCCGCAAGTGCCGCGCATCGAGGAGTTGTTTGGGAGAGGAAAATGCTGGATCGGCCGCCATGGAGCGGCCTTCGACGCGGCGGTCAGCTATTCTGCAAGGACGTACACTTTCACCGGCTGCCGGCCCCAGTTGAGAGCGCTGCGATAGGAGTCCATGCACAAGTCGATGCGATTGCCATGGATGTCGCCGCCGGTGTCGGCCGCGATTGCTGTGCCATAGCCCGGTATGAACAGCCGGCTGCCCAGACGGATCACTCACGGGTCCACTGCCACCACGCCGTATCGTGCGGCCATGCCTGTTGCCGTTCGGCCCGTCGGTTCGGCCTGCGCTGAGTCCGCCGTGTAGGCGGTGGCGACCATGGCGTACACTGCGACGAGACGATGGACTCCCGCGAGCGACATCGCTTCCGCGATGCTGCGGGGAGGCGCTGCCACGATGATGGTCGGTTGGGCCGTCTGCATGACGACACGCGACAGTGTCTGACGGTCCACGACGACGTTATTCCACAGCGTCACGCGCTGCGTGACGGCCGTGATCGTGGGCGAGCCCTTGCGCAGCACTGAGCGCGTGCCCGGTGCCAGGGCCGTTGAGAAGCGTAAGATCGGTGGGGCAAATGCGACCGTGCGCTGCGTGCGCACTTCGGTGCGGATGGACAACCCGGCGAGGTTCGTCCCTTCAGTGGTCGCGATTGGGTCTACCTTCGGCGTCGTCAGCAGCGAGTGCACGTCGTGCACTGCGAGCGCTGGCCGCGACAATGCGGCGGCGCGCGCATTGCGCATGAACTGGATCAGTAGCGAATCATGCGAGGTGGCCGCCGACACGCCTCGCGCACTTGGCGCGAGCGCCAATGCGACGGAGGGTTGATACTGGATGCTCATCGCGAAGACGGCGATGAGGCAGAGCCAAGCGATGCGCAGGAGGGTCGTGTGTCGTATCATCGATATAGGATTTTTCAAAAGCACCTCGTGTCCGCAAGAAGCCATCCGCTTGCCGCGTGCGTGTGGACCTTGAAAGAGAGCGGGTCTTGGGTCTCGATATTCGCGCGAAGAAATTTGCGCGTATGATGCCGTGAAAAAAGCCGGCGTGATCGGGCATATACCCGTGCTTCGCCGATTATATCAAAGTGGCAATTTCATCGTCAAACCGCGGAGGGAGTATTCCACAAGGCCCAGCCCTGCATGCGGGACTGATGTACCGATGAACGAATCGCAGTTCACAGTTGCGAACGGTTTTCCGTTCATCCACTGCGAATGTTGTGAGCGCACACAACCATGAAAATCGCGATTTTCACCGAGGTGTATCGACCGATCGTCAACGGTGTCGTGACGTCGGTTGAGACGCTTGCGGAGCAACTGCGGACGCTTGGTCATGAGGTGTTCACATTCGCGCCGCACATCCCCAAGGGCTCTGAAAGCGCTGGACGTGTCTTTCGCATGCCCTCGTTGCCTTTGCCGGCGCGCACTGAATACCGGCTCACGCTGCCGCTCGTGGCGCGCCGCAATAAGCGCCGGTTCTTGAGCCAGTGTGACGTCATCCACAGCCACTCGCTGTTCATCACGGGGTGGATGGCGTCGTACTATGCGCGGCGGCGCTTTCGGGTGCCGCTCGTCTACACGTATCACACATTATTGGAACAGTATGCGCATTACTCACCGCTCGGACAACGATTCACCGCACAGCTCACACGCGAATTGACGAAGACCTACGCGAGCGCGGCAGATGCTGTGATCGTCCCCACCAAGACTGTCGCCGCGGAATTGCGGCGCCAGGGCGTGAGCGCACCCATCTGCGTCGTGCCGACCGGCATCGATATGGATGCCTTTCGCCACGTCGAGCGCGGCACGAGCCTCGCGGTGCGGGCACAGTTTAGCATCCCAGCGGATGCGCCGTTGCTGCTGCTCGTTTCTCGGCTGGCTATCGAGAAAAATGTCAGCTTGGCGCTCGATGCGCTCCAGCGCTTGAGGCAGGAGCATCCGACGACGCACATGCTGCTCGTCGGCAGCGGCCCACTTGCGCACTCGCTCAAGCAGCAAGTCGTGACGCTGGGGCTGCGTGACGTGGTGCATTTCGTCGGTACGGTCGAGCATAACCGCATCCCGGCATTTTATGCAGCAGCTGACCTCTTTGTGTTCCCCTCAGTCACCGAGACACAAGGTCTCGTGCTCGCAGAAGCATTCGCCTCAGGGCTGCCCGTTGTGGCGCTGGACAATCCACAAACGCGCGACGTTTTTGGGGAACATCTTGCGGGGGCTATCGTCGCGGACGCAGCGTCGATGGCTGCCGCGATCGGGCAACTGCTCGCAAGTCCTGAGCGGCGAGGGCAGGCAGCGACCCACGCAAAGACCGCGGCAGCCGCGTTTGATGCTCGGGCCACAGCAGGGCGAGTGCTCGCGATTTACGAGGCGGTGCTGGCGGATCTCGATACCAGCAAACGCGTTGGGCGCGCGACGCCGCTGGCCGATTTGCCGTACGTAGCGACCGATCTATAGGACTATTAGCGTCTAAGCAACCGCATGGATTAGAAATAGCCCTAAGGGTATATTAGATATCGGTTCCACGTTGACATCGAACATGTGTTCGAATACAATGGATGCACGATGATGATGAATCCTGGAAAAGCACGAACCACCGCAGCCCGCCGGGCCGAGGCCCAGGCGCTGGTCGCCTTCGTGCAATGTGGCCCGGGTAAGGGTCTCGCCGGGATTCGGCTTACCGGAGCGACAGGGTCCACGACGGGCGAGTATTTCGTACCGTTCGTGGTTCGAGCCGGCGCGTCAGACCAGGAATATGTCTATGCCGGGCTCACGGCCGCTGTCGAGCGGCTGCGCACAGCACAGATCGAGCGCGTGCTCATCATTGTCGACGATCAGCAACTCGTCGATGAACTTGAGCGTAAAGTTGAGCCGTCGCGCGAGCTCTTCTTGCAGTATGTCATCCTCGGATGTAAGCTTAACGAGTTCCGTCGAGCGAAGGTCGTGGCTGCCACGTCGAGCCGTCTGGAGCAACTGCGTTCGAAAACCGAAAGTCTCGCCGCCACTATTTACGACGCGCCGCTGCTCGCCCACGCCATCTAAGTTCTCACCACCTACCGATTGACTACGCGGAGTGCTCCTCTTGCGTGGCCGGGGCAATAACCGGCTGCGCAGGCTCCGCGTTCTGCGGTGACACCAGATCCACGTAGGCCTCAGTTTCCTCAGGCTCGCGCGGTACGAAGCGGAGCACGAGCGCCTTGATAACGGCGGCGGTGGGCACCGCGATGAACATGCCGAGCAAGCCGCCTAATTCCGCCCCGATAAGGATTGCCACGACGACCATTAGTGGGGTGAGGCCGACCCGCTGACCAACCACGTTGGGCGCGATGATATGGCCTTCGATCTGATTCACGAGCACGTATCCCGCAACCACAAGCAGTGCCCATCCAAATCCATGCGTGAACAGCGCGATCAGCACCGCAGGTACAGCGCTTGCGATCGCTCCGAGATAGGGGACGATGTTCACCACGCCGGCAAAGACGCCGATCAAGAGCGCGTACTTGATGCCGAGCGTGAGCAGCATGACCGTGATGAGCAGACCGACGCAAGCCCCGACCACGAGCTGACCACGTATGAATCCGCCAACGATCTCGTCGACGTCATGCAATACCGAAAGCGTCTCGTCGCGGTGTGCGACGGGGACAAGGCGCAAAAAGCCGGCGCGCAGCCGGTCTGCATCCAAGAGAAGATAGAACGCGAGGACGGGGATGATAATGAAAGCCGTCACGACCGACGCGAGGCTCACCAGAATCGTCAAGGCCTGATTGGCGATCGCTCCTGCGTTGCGTTGCAGGGTGCCGGCGGCTTGGTCGACCGCGCCGACGATCTCTTCGCGAATATCGAGCGGCACCGCGCCCAAATATCCGGCGTTGGGTCCCAACACTTGTGCTTGTGCTTGTTGCAAGAACGCGGGGAAGTCCTGACCGAACGAGCGAGCCTCGGCGACGAGTTTGGGACCGATCACCACCATGATGAGCGCGATGATGAGGCCGATGACGGCGTAGACGCACAGGATGGCAAGTGGCCGCGGCAGCCGGGCGGACAACCGTCGCACGGCCGGATAGATGAGATAGGCGAAGAACACCCCCCCGCCCAGCACGATCACAACCGCGATGATGCGATGCAAGAACGCCAACACCACCATGACCAGCGCGATCGACAGGACGGCGACGGCAAGCACCCTGATGGCGCGATTAAGCCGGTCGTCAAGGGTCAAGGCGGGTGCTCCTCTCCAAACAAAAAGGGTGGTTGTTAGACCACCCTATCGCAGCGGACGTCGATTTTCTTCTTTATGTTTGCGTGATGGTCGTCTGTCCTGACGCGGTGAGATCGGCAGTGCCCGCCGCACCCGTCAGTGTCGGTGTTGTCGCGGTGTTCGCCGGCGGCCCCGCTTCGACGAGCGGGTAGTCAGCGCCCAATGCAAACGCCGAATACGATCCCGGTGCAAGCGTGCCCGGCGGTAACGTCGCGGCGCCGCCGTGTGTGACCGCAGTGGCGACCTCGTTCGAGCCATTACAGGTGAATGGCGCCGGAGGTGGTGCGGGGCTGCAGATCACGATCAGTGTCTCGGTCACGCCCGCCGGCGGCGATACGGTCAACGTGCCGCCGCCCGTACCGGCCACGGGAGCGTAGATAGGCACGCTGTATGCGCCGAGCACCGTCGGCGATGTGGGCAACGCCGACGAGGCTCCATATTGCTGATTCTGACCATTTACCGATGGGATTGTCGTGATTGAATATCCACCGGGCGTCGGCGCTGCGCCGGTGAAGATGAAGCCAGTCGCGTACCCAGCTTTAACCGCGCTCGCGGGATTGTACGCGGGTAGTTGTCCAGTCACGCCATTAACCCCCGGGCCTTGTCCGTAGCTGAATAGGCCGCCTACCAAAAGCTTGCCCACCGCCGGGCCGTGCAAGTAGCCATTGCCAGGTTGTGCAAACGCAGACGCGCCCAGATTGTTGCGGAACGTGCTGACGGCGTTGAGGTACGCGCCGGGAGCCGAGGCCCCGGTAGCGACCAACGAGATCGTGCCAGCACTGTCATTCAACGTTCCCATGGCGAGTTGCATAAAGACCTGCCCGCTCAGGATGTTACCAGGGCTCAACTGAGTCGAACACGCGGTGGCAAAGACCAGCGCGAGCAGGACTAAAACCCCGGCGCGAACCTTGTGCATGTCGTTCATTTCCTTTCTGCGACTCGCCATTAGTACTTGGCCGACAAATAGAACGTGTACGTTCTCGCCGTGCCTACCGGCTCGTTCTCGTACGGATACTGGCTTGCCGGATATACGTACGGCTCGAGCGGATAGGAGAAGGCCGCTCGTGCGCCCGAGTTTGCCGCGAAAGACCCGATGCCGTTGTTGACGTAGCGTGAGTTCTGGCCGATGTTGAAGTTGCTGAAGTACCCGAAGAGGTTGATCACGCGAATGCCCGCCTGCATCGAGGTGCTGGGGCCCATGTGGATATCGTGCGCCACTGTGAGGTTGACCTGGAAGTTATACGGGCTTTGCAGCGAACCCGGATCGTTGCCTTCGTTAGTGCCGCGCGACCCGACGATGTTCGGATGCAAGATCGTGCCCGGGTCGGTTGGGTCGGTGAAGTAATACGCGCTGGCTGCGGCGTTCTGGCCGAGTGACGCCGCCGCCAGGTCAGTGTTAGGAACCTCGACCGGCTGGCCGTTCGGACCGAAGACGAACGTCATCTTGCCAACGCCGTAATAATAGCCCGACTCGTACGGCATAGTGGCGTTGATCCACCATCCATTGCGCGTGGTGAAGTTCACGTTTCCCGTGGCCGTCACTGGTGCCACGTAGTCGACATGGAACAAGTGGTTAGCAGCGACGGCTGCCGCGTTCACCGACGGGAAGAAGTCGCTATTGTAATTGGCAAGCGTGTTGTCGTAGGTGGCGTGGATAAATCCCGACCAGCCGTATTGGTGGTTGAGATCGATGGCGAAGTCGATGCCCGTGTTCTGGTTGATGCCGGCGTTGGACTCGCGCGGGGACCCGAACACCGAGGTCCCATCCGGTAGGGTGTACAGCAGCGGCGTGCTCGCGACCACGTAATTGTAGCCGCGCCGGAACCACGGGTTGATCTTCAACTGTAAGCCGTGTCCAAAATCGTGCTCCCAGGAAATGTCCCCGGCCACCGCGGTTTGTGGCAAAACGGGTGTGTATTGCGCGAAGTTGTTCTTGTTGAGATCTTCGATGGTCTGCTGATAGAGGTTGGTAATGTGATTGCACGGCGCGTTGTGATTGGCTGGGTCAACGCCGTTCACACAGGTCGCACTAAACCCAGGCAGTGTGTGGAAGCACGGATTAGCTGGTGTCGGGTTGCTCATCGTGCAGCCTTGCGCCGCCGGATCGATCGTGTATACGTTTTCGATATTGGAAAGAGGCGTGAACTCCATGAAGCTGCCGTAAGTCAAGCGG
>JAFANK010000216.1 GCA_019232725.1 Vulcanimicrobiota bacterium
TCGGGATTGCGCGCATACGCGGCCGCCAAACAGCTTGTCGACGAAAGCGGGGCGTTACCCGTGCCGCTGCACCTGCGCAACGCGCCGACGGATCTCATGCGACGGCTGGGCTACGGCAAGGGCTATCAGTATGCACATGACTTTGACGATGCCAAAGTCGAACAGCAACACTTGCCTGACGGCATCGGACAGCGACGCTTGTACGAGCCTGGTACCACTGGCTGGGAGGGAACTCACAAGCGCTGACAGCGGGCGACCGCTTATACGGCTTGCCTAATCGACGGCGACGCGCAGAACTTCTTCGAGCGTCGTCAGGCCGGTGGCCACTTTGATGAGGCCATCGTGGTAAAGCGTGCGCAAGCCCTGCTCGAGCGCGAGCTTCTTGATATCCGCAGTCGAGACGCGATCCAGCACGAGCCGGCGGATCTCGTCGGTCATCACGACGAGCTCGTGGACGCCCGCGCGGCCCTTGTAGCCCGTGCCGGCGCATTCGTCGCAGCCTTCACCCCGCGCCAGTTGCAGCGAACTGGCCGGGATCTGGTATTCTTCAAATTTTGCAGCGACCGCTTTCACCGCTTTCACGCTGCGCTTGCAGCCTTTGCAGATCGTGCGCACCAGACGCTGTGCCATGACGCCTTGGACCGAGGACGCGAGCAGGAAGGGCTCGACGCCCATGTCGATCAGCCGGGTCACGGCCGAAGGCGAGTCGTTCGTGTGCAGCGTCGAGAGCACCAAGTGACCGGTCAAGGCCGACTGCACCGCGATGAGCGCAGTCTCGTGGTCACGGATCTCACCGACCATCATGACGTCGGGGTCTTGCCGTAAGAACGCCCGCAGGCCCGCGGCGAACGTCAGCCCGACTTTTGGATGCACCTGCACCTGGTTGATGCCCAAGATATTGTATTCGACTGGGTCCTCAATCGTGACGATCTTCGTGTCTGGCTCGTTGATGGCGTTGAGCGTCGCGTAGAGCGTGGTCGATTTACCGGACCCCGTCGGCCCCGTCACCAAGATGACGCCGTTAGGCATCACGATCAGCTTCTTCCACTTCTCGAGCAAGTCGGCGTGGAACCCGAGCTGTTCGAGCTCGACCATCACGCTCTTGCGATCCAAGATACGCATGACGATCGATTCGCCCCACAACGTCGGCAGCACGGAGACACGGAGGTCGTAGCGATCGCGTTTGATCGTGACTTGTATGCGGCCGTCCTGGGGAATGCGTTTCTCGGCGATGTTCAGGTTGGCCATGATCTTGAAGCGCGAGGCTAATGCGAGCTGCAGCGTTTTGGGCGGGCTCATCACTTCGCGCAGCAATCCGTCGACGCGATAGCGCACGACGAGTTGTTTTTCGAATGGCTCGATGTGGATGTCCGAGGCTTTTTGCCCGATGGCCTGGGTGACGATGAGATCGGCAAGCCGCACGATGGGCGCGTCGACCTGGACCTCATCCGGCAAGTCTTCTTGCTCTTTGACGACATCGAGCTCCTCGCCGGTTTCACTGACGATCTCTTGCCACTTGTTGTCGCCGCTCGAGTAGACGGCGTCGAGCGCTCGTTCGATGTCGTCATAGAACGAGAGCACGGGTTCGGGCACAAAACCGGTGCGAATGCGGACATCGTCAAGCGCCAAGATGTCCGTCGGATCTGCCATCGCGAGCGTGATCTTATTCTCGACGCGACCGATGCAGATGAGATGGTGGCGGCGGGCGGCCGGTTCAGGAATGATGGTCGCCGTGTCGGCGTCGATTTTGCGGTTGGTGAGGTCGACGTAGATCTTGCCGAGCTCTTCGGCTCGCGCCCACATAACCTCGTCCTTGGGGGCCAAGCGCAGCTCGACGATGATCTTCTCGAGCGGCTCGTTACGTGATTCGGCGGCCTGCAGCGCTTTATCGAGCGCGTCTTGGGTCAGGCTGCCCTTCTCGATCAGGACGTCGGTGAATTTTCTATCGATGAAATCGAGCAATGATCATCCCTCGCGAGGCGGAACGGGCCGGGGCCGCGGATGCTCGCGCTCCCTCGACCTTCTATTCTCATCGGACCGCAAGCATATGACCCGTCAGTAGCGCAGCCCGCGCGTGACCCTCATCACATGATATGACGCAACGTTTGAATGTAGGGGCGGCACTTTATGTGCCGCCTCTACGCTTTACGTGCCACCCAACGTCAACCAGTCGGCGCTGGTGTTGGCGTGTGGCCCGCTTCGGGGCTCGACGCCGGCGCCGGCGTGGGCGATGCATTCGGGGCTGGGCTATGCGACGGTTTGGCAGACGCGTGCGGTACGGGTGTTGGTGATGCGCCAAACTCGCCGCGACGGAACGGGAATGTCGCGCGCACGCCGCCGAGTGCTTTGAAATCCTCGGTAACCGTATTGTAGATGACTTCCGCCGCGTCAAACGTGCGATCGGGCGGTTCCTCGCCGTGAACGCCACCCTTCATAGTCGCCGTGTGGGTCACATCGTTCAGCGTGAGCAAGGGGCCCGTAAGCGTCCGGTCGCCTTGCGCGATTTTGACGTTGCCGGTCGCCGTGTAGGTCGTCTGTGGATGCTGATTGATATCCAGCTTGTCGCACCACATCGTCAACGGTTCGCTCGAGTTGTTGGTCGTGGCGTTACCAAAGCGATGCACGATGACGTTGCCCGTCATCGTGAAGGTCCCGGCCTTTTGGTTGCCCACGCCGCGATCGGCGCGAAAATCCGAATCCGACGAGAACCCGTTGAGCTGCCCGGGGACCACAATAGCGCCCGAGGCCACATTGTACTGGATCTCTTGGCTTTGCACGACGCGATCGTTCTCTTGCGCGGAGACATTGCCACGCAGGAGTCCTTGGTGGGTGCGATCGTTGAGCTGCAGAAAATCGGCGTTGATCTTGCGGTTCTGCTGCACGACGACGACCGATCCGGTCGCCGTATACGTGGCGGGTTTTCCAAAAATGCGCAATTGGTTCGCCGTCAGCGTCATCGGCTGAGCCGCCCGGCCGGAAGCGACGCGTTGATGGAGCAGCACGTGACCCACGAGGGTCACGTCTTGACGCTGGTAGTTGCCAAAGGCGCGGTCGGCTTTGAAATCCCCGTCGGGAGATCTCCCGTTGACGGCACCCGGGATCACGAAGTCGCCGCTGCGCTGGAACACGCCTTCAGCAAAATTGACGGTGAATCTACCGATGCGTGCGTCTGCCAATGCAGGCCCGCGCGACGCGCACACGAACGCCACCGCCCACAGCGCTGCGAGCGCGGCTGCGCGACTGATCAGACTCGTTTTTACCCCATGTGCCACGTCAAAGAAACTTATCGGCCCGGGCTTCAAGTTCCCAGCCTCTGCAAGATCTGTGCGGCGGGCACGACGCCTTCGCGCAGGATCGCCGGCTGCTCGCCCGTGCAATCGATGATCGTGCTCTCGCGCCGCAGTGCCGTGGGGCCAGCCAGGACCGCGAGCGACGCGTCAGGCAACGCGGACAGATCCATGGATGTGCCATCGAACGCCCGCGCACCAGAACGGTTCGCCGAGGTTGCGGCGAGCGGTCCCGCGCCTTGCAGCAGCAGGCGGCACAACTCGTCATCTGGACATCGCAGTGAAATCGTCGCGAGACCGCACGCGGCGTGCTCATAGCGTGTTGGATCGCGTTGCACCACGATGGCTACTGGTCCGGGCCATAAACGCGTCATCGCATTGCGTGCGCACGCGTGCACGGGAGCGATATAGGGGTGCGCCTGATGTTCGTCTGCGATGTGCAGCGCGAGTGGTTTGTTGGCGCTGCGGCCTTTGGCGGAGAAGATCGCATCGATGGCGTCATCATTTTCAGGAGCGCAACCGATACCATATACCGTCTCGGTACGAAAGATGACTGTACCGCCGGCGTGCACGCAGTCTGCGACTTCCCTCACAACCTGCTCTACAGGAAGCCGCGCGGCCTCGATCAGGCGCATGGCGTCATCCCGCTATGAGAAGGACCGAACCCGGCCTCTCCCCAAGTGCGATTGACGTGACACGCAT
>JAFANK010000107.1 GCA_019232725.1 Vulcanimicrobiota bacterium
TATCAACGATGGCTCGTATGAGGATCGCGGCGCTCGCTCTCGCGCCGCTCTGGTTGGTGATTGCGATCGGGCGCGCGGCGCTTGCCGATCCCGTTCCATCACCTGCGCCGAACCCAGCCCCGGTGCCACAGAGCAGTCCAACCGCGACGGCGCAACCGGCCGCGCCAGCATCGCCGGCCCCGACGTCTGGGCCGGGCTGGCACAATTCCGTCGACGGGTTTGTCTCGCTCGTCGATCAGGCGACTGGCGGCAGCGGTGCGCAACCGCCTGAGGGAGCCGGATTTGCAAACGGCAGTCCCTTGTCGCCGAACACTCCTTACGACACGTTTGCCAGCGTGCCGACGACACCGGGCGTCGGCGGTCTTGGACAGTTCGAACTCACCACGCAGTACGTGGGCAAGCATCTCAATGCGACGATGGTATCCGGATTGGGCTATGCGACCGGCAGCACGACGAACAACACGTATTGGACCGAGCCGCTCATGCAAACGCTTAACCCACATCTTGGCTCGCAGGCGCTACCCTATGCCATCCGCTTCCCCACGCATGCTGGCCAAGACGATGGCCAAAACACGCGTGGTTCGATTCTCTCCGGTGCGATCGGCAGCAATGACGGCAGCTTTATGCTGCGTGGTGGCTGGTTCGATCTTACGCAGAGCGATCGCTTCGTCTTCGTGCAACCGCCGCTTACCAGTCTCACGCCGCAGATAGGGCTGCAGACTGCCGAAAGCCTCGGCGACGGACCGCGCCTGCTCGACGGATGGCCCGCTGCTGCGCCGGGATCATCATTGCAAGGGATCGACCTCACGCTGCACGACAGATCGACCACCCTTGAGGTGACGAACGCCGCCCTGCCGTCACTGCCCGGCACCTCCGCGCGCATGACGCTGGGCTCGGTCGTTCTCGATCGCGGCGGCGGCACGCGCTTTTCGGCCGACTTCTTGCACTTGGCCACGAGCGGCGACCTCATCAACACGACGACTCTCTTCGGCCAGGACGCAGTGCTCAACGCCGGGCCGCAAGGCGAATTGCCCACGAGCATGCTCGGCGGTCAAACGCAGACGATTGCGGGTTTGCGCGGATCGTTCAACGTTGGCGGCACGTTCTGGGCGCTCGTCGAAGCTGGCCAGGCCTGGTACGACGCCAACCACGTGCTGCTCCCGGGGACCGCGCGACCCGGCGGCTTCTACCATCTCGCGCTCACGCATCGCGAGAGCCGCGCGACCACATCGGTCGAGGCATTTCGTTTCGAGCCGCGCTATGCCACCGCGATCCTGCCGTATGGCGCGCCGGAGAACATCTGGAGTTCGGCATGGTCATGGCCCGGCGTCTGGCTCAAGTCGACCTATCAGCTTTCCGACAACACGCAGATCGGCGCAAACCGCCAGGGCTACCGCCTGCATTATGCACTGCGGGGAGAGCGCTTTGACGTGCGAGCGTCATACGCGTCGTGGGACCAGATCGATGAAGCCACGACGACGAACGCGAACCAAACCGGGTTCGTCGAGGGATTTTTTCTTCCCCAGCTGCCTGGGCAAGCGACGCTTGGGCACATGCACCAATATGCAGCGTGGCTCGCCTGGCATCCGAGCATCGCGGACCTCAGCTTGGACTATGTCGACGACACCATGCACCGTGATTTCCAACCCGGCCAGCCGCAAGATTCCGTCACGCTGAACACGCCGCAGATCGTGATCTCTGCATCCCGGGCGGTGTCGAAGACCGCGCTCGTCAGCATCGGCTATGGGCGTTACGCGCAGAGAGGCTCGTGGGCCCAGGGCAGTCTCACAAACGTCGATTACGGTGAGAACGTCACATTCGCCGGCACGCAGGTCACGGAATCGCCGCACGCGATGGTGCTCGTGCAGGTGCGCTCGACGGCGTTTGCCGGATTGCCCTCGTCGATCGCAGGTCCCTCGCCCGATTACCACGCCACGAGCCTCATCGTCGAGCAGCGCTTCCACGTGTAGGCCGCGCGCAGTTCGCGGCAGAAGGCGCGCGTGATGCCTCATGAGGCGTGGGCGCTTGTCATCGCCGTGCTGGCTGTGGGCGTCCTGCATACGGCGGTCCCTGACCATTGGCTTCCCATCGCGCTGATCTCGCGGCAGCGCGGATGGTCGACCGCGCAAACCGCGCGGGCGGCGGCGGTTGCCGGCGTCGGCCACACGGTCTCGACGCTGCTGATCGCGATTGCGCTTTGGGCTGCAGGCGTCGCGTTTGCTACTCGTTTCGGGAGTGCCGTGGATCTTGTCGCGAGCCTGGCGCTCATCGCATTCGGGGCCTGGGTGGCGATCGGCGCTCTGCGCGAGATACACGATGAAGACCACGCGCACGAGAGCGATCCGGATTCAAGCTTTGGGCACGCGCATCTCCATCGCCACTCGGGTGGGCTTGAGCACGTCCACTGGCACACGCACGATCCGAAAGAGTGGCACGAGATCCCCGGCGACGTCGCGGTCGCTCCGCCGTTACACGATCACGAACACGACCAGACCGGGCGGACGTCGCTCTTGCTCGTGCTCGGCTCGTCGCCGATGGTCGAGGGCATCCCAGCATTTTTCGCCGCGTCAAGATTCGGTGCCGGTCTCATCGCGGTCATGGCAGTCGTGTTCTCCGTGGCGACGATCGGCACGTATGTCGCGCTCTGCGTCGCGGCCAGCCGTGGCGTCCAACGCACCCACTTCGGACCCCTGGAGCGCTATGGGGAGGTGATCAGTGGCTCGTTCATCGCCGCGCTTGGCCTCGGATTTTTGTTATTGCGCTAGCGGGCCGTGCGACCGTGCCCGCGGACATCCGTTTGGTTCATCCGTTCGGCGGATGGCGAACATACCGTCGCCTGCGTTACGATAACGGCGATGAAGAAGCCACATCTCGTCGCGCGCGCTTTTGCATGTCTGTTCGTGCTCGCTGTTGCCTTCGGCGTGACCGCGCGGGCGCAAGCCAGCACACCCACCCCGAGCCCGGCCGCTGCCGCAACGCCGGCGCCTGCAGCATCGGCAAGCCCATCCCCCTCACCCATGCCGACATCGACGAGTCTGGCGCTGGGACCCCTCAGTGTCGACGGCGTGTTCAGCGCGTTCTCGTTGTTCACAAGCGGCGTCAATGCGACCGGCGCGCTCGATACGCCCACGGGCATCGATGTGAACAACCGGACCGATATCAGCAATGCCTTCCTCATCGTCAACAAGGAATCAGGGACGTTCCGCTACGGATTCGCGGCGGGCGCATACAACATCCCAGTCGTCGGCTTTGCGCTCAACAAGACGACACAAGACGGCGCCAACACCAGCCTCTACGGTGCGCTTCCGTCCGTGTATGTGGAATTTGCGCCGAACAATAGTTTCAATCTGCAGGCCGGCAAGCTCGCCACCATGACCGGTCAAGAGTCGACGTACACGTATGAGGACATCAATATCCAGCGCGGCATCATCTGGAATATGGAGCCCGCGGTCAGCCGCGGCGTTCGTGGCACTCTGACCGGTTCGAAATTCAACGGCGCGCTGGAAGTGAACGACGGCTTTTATTCGGGCAACCGGATCGGTTTTGAAGGCCAGATCACTAACACGCCAAGTTCCAGCACCACGTTCGAAATCGTGTTCATGGTCGCCAATGCGAGCGCGCCGCCCAACGCGACCGCCTCGATCGCGAACAAACAGCTGCTCGACCCGATGCTGACCTACACCACGGGGAAGTGGACGTTCTCGCCCTACCTCCTGTGGGTCAACTCGCCCAAGAGTGCGGCGCTCGGCTACATAAATGATGAGCACGCTTTCGGGGCGGTCTTCATGTCGACGTATGCGCTGAGCTCTATGTGGTCGCTGCCGCTCCGCGTCGAATACGGCCGCAACGGGAGTTCCCAAAGCGACACGAGCGCCAATGCCAACCTGCTCGGCTATGGACCGGGCAGCGGCGCGTGGACGTACACGCTGACGCCGACCTACCGCCGCGGTATCTTTTTCGCACGAGCCGAGGCCTCGGACGTCAACGTGCAGGGATTCACTCCAGGACTTGCGTTTTCGCCGTCCGGCATGCAGACGAACCAGTTTCGCAGCGGACTCGAAGCCGGCGTGCAATTTTGAGCCAGCGACACGGACGAGATGAGGGTAGCGGCACGAGAACGTGACACTGCGCTCATTCAGCGGGCGGCCCGGCTTGCGAAGCGTCTCAACGCCGATTTCAGCGTCGTGCACGTGGCGCTGACGCCGAAAGCCGCGCAAGCGGCTGCGCTGACCATGCTCGCGGAGACCAGCCGCACGCTCCAAGGGAGCTTCACCGTTGAGGTCGATCCGCAACCCGCTAAGGCGCTGGCACGCATCGCGCTGCGCCGGCCGGGTCGACGCTTGCGATTGAAGGAGTGCGCACGAAGCCCCGGTGGCTCGGGCCTAAATCTTTCGCGTAGCAAGTGCTAGAAAATGGCGCGCCCGAGGTGCTCGTCTTCGCGCCCGCGCCAGTGACGTAGCGATCTTTATGGCGGCCGCAGCCGGCCGCGGCGATCCGAGCGTACGCCGGGCACCGGCAGTTCGGAAAGGGTGCGACGATACGACAGCGATAGCGCACGCGCTGGCAGCACGCCGAGCTTGGAAACGTACATCGCCTCGTTGAGCGCGGCGCCCGGCGCTGGTTGCGCGACGGCGAAGACCACGAGCGGCTGCGTGCCGATGATGGTGGAGGCCATGTAGTCGCCTACCATGAGACCTTGATCGGTGTCGGCAAGCCACGACGGACTCATT
>JAFANK010000136.1 GCA_019232725.1 Vulcanimicrobiota bacterium
CACAACCCGCTTGCTAGGAGATACACGCGGTCGTGCGTCCGCCGTGATGCCGCATCAGCACCGCCTCGACCCGGTGACCGCCTGCGAGCTCGAAGAGAAACTTCGTCGTTTGGCCGTCGGCAGACGTCACTTCATGGGCGAGTGCGACGCTCGAGAGCCGCAACGTCGAGGACACGGTTTCGCGCAAGGCGAGGGGCAAGACGGTGATGTGCCGCGCGTCAGTGCAAAGCTCTTTGGTCACGGCGCGGTAGATCTGCGCGAGCCGGAAAGCCGGAACGCTAAGAGCCGCTTGCAGCGCGGCTGCGTCGCTAAAACCTCCTTCGCGAGCGCGCCCGTTCCACCAGATCGCGCGCGCGTCACGGGTCCCGGCAGCCGGCTTTGCGACTACAGCGTTCGTGCTCATTGAAAGTCAAAACTCAAGTTCGCCGGGTCCGGCGGAGCCTGTGACTCCGGTGGCTGTTGCAATGCGGCATTCGCATAGTCATCGAGCTTGGCGCGCACCGCAAGCAGATCTGACCAGACCAATTTCTTGACCGCCTGTATTTCGCCGCCCGTCTGTCGCAGGATGTATGCAGGGTGGAACGTGACGATGAGGTCCGTGCCACCGGGACCAGGATACCAGATGCCGCGTTGGCGCGTGATCGAAAAATCTCGCCCGAGGAACGACTTCGCAGCCGGCGCACCCAGCGCCAACACGATGCGCGGGGCCACGAGCGCGAGCTCGCTATCAAGGTATTCACGACAGTTGGACATCTCTTCCGGTGAAGGTGCGCGATTGGCGACGCGTCCCCCCTCGGTGCTCGTCGCGCGACATTTGATCGTGTTCGTGATGAACACGTCCTCGCGACGCAACCCGATAGCGGCCAGCATTTTTGTGAGCAGCTCTCCTGCCCGGCCGACGAACGGCTCACCCTGGCGATCCTCATTCTCACCTGGTCCCTCGCCGACGAGCACGAGCCGCGCTGCCGGATCACCGACCCCACAGACGACTTTCGTGCGGCTCGAGCCGATGGCACAACGGCGGCAGGCGTCGACGCGGTCGTGCAACGTCACAAGTTGTCTGCGCCGCTCTTCGATCTGTGCCGCATCAATCGACATGTCGGTGCTCATGGGGTATGTATGACGGCTTTACGCACGACGATCACGACTGCGACGAGGGCGGCTGCATAGAGCGCATAGCGTCCAATCAACGCTGCGGAAAGCGACCAGTACCAGAGCAGACCGTGATGTTTGATCCAGTACAACCGGCGACTGCGCTGGCGCCACCCGAGCACGCCGCTCTTGCCCCATGTCTGCTGCGATCCACCCTGTTCGCCGGCGTGCGTCACCACGCACTGGGGCAGATA
The DNA here is from genome assembly GCA_019232725.1 of Vulcanimicrobiota bacterium. GTDB lineage: Bacteria > Vulcanimicrobiota > Vulcanimicrobiia > Eremiobacterales > Eremiobacteraceae > JAFANK01. Next base: position 1,347 of record JAFANK010000136.1, read on the forward strand.
CACCACGCGCATGCCACGATCGCGCAATCGGTGGGCGAAGTCGATCTCCTCATGATACAAAAAGAACCGTTCGTCGAAGCCGCCGAGTGACGCGAACACATCTGCCCGGATGAACATCGCCGCTCCGACGACGAGATCGACATCGCGCTCGCTGCCGTAGTCCCATTGGCGCAAACGGTAGCCGTTGGCTTGCGTGCGAAAAAGCGGCAGCTCACCCCACGCAGAGCTGCGCAAGAACGCCTGCCACCACGTATCGAATTCGCCGCAGCTTTCGGCCACCGAACCGTCTTCGTTGAGCAGCTTGGCGCCGGCCATTGCCACATCGGGATGCGACTCGAAGTAGTCGACGGCATTTTTGAGCGTGCCCGAGTGAACGCGCGCGTCAGGATTGAAAAAGAACAGCAGGGGTGAGCTGGCATGGCGTGCGCCGATGTTGCACGCTTTGGCAAAGCCCAAGTTAGCGCCGTTTTCGAGCACTACTGCCGATGGATACACTGCCTTCGCCTGCGCGACGCTATCGTCGCGGGATCCATTGTCAGAGACGATGACTTGGGCGAAGTTCGGATCCGCCTTCACTTCGGGCAACTCGGCAACCGAGCGCAACGCTGCAGCAAGCTGCTCGGCGGCATTGTAACTGACGATGATGACGGAGATGCGGGCCACGGCAATCACTCGCTTCGCGAGCTGCCAACGCTCTCCCGGCCTAGCGCTGTGGCGGCTTCGTCTTTTCGAACACCGATGCGACGGCGACGGAGAACTTAGCAAGCGCCGGATGTTCGAACACATCGTCGGCGCCGAACGTCTGCAAGCCCGCGCTGTCATAGGCGGTGAATGTCCGTTGCCGCGGATCGATGAGCAAGATGAGCGCTGTGCCGCTTGCGAGGTAGACGCGGATTTTTTCGTCGATATCTGCGCGCCGATCATCGGGAGAGTCAATTTCAATCGCGACGTCGGGTGCCATGTAAGGGATTTGGGCAGCCTCATCCTCATCGAAGCCGAGTCGCTCGTACGAGAGAAAGGCGACGTCGGGCACGAGCGGCCGCGTCGGTTCGTGCGGCGGTGTAACGCGAAATTCCCATTCGGTGCCGACACGACCCGAGGCAGTCGCATCCGCCCACGCGCCCAAGGCTGTAACACATCGGCCTTGCACGCGTGCGTGAAGCTCCTGCGGGCTCACCTTTTGGAGCGCACGGCCGTTGACCCACTCGGTCGCGGGCTTGGTGATGGGAACGGTGATCTCAGGGATCGATGGCATGCAACGCCTTTCATCTATCATTCTATCACATGGGTGCAGGGCAGCGTCCACCGTCGTGGATCCACCGCCGCGAAAAAAACGAGCGCCGTGTTGGCGCTCGGGAGTGATCAGCCAAAAATATCGCGACCATGTCGCGCCGGTTACGACGCCTTTTGGACCTCCACGGGCGCCTGTTCCAATGAGTTCAGCGCGTCCAGGATCATGTCCAGCGGGATACCGTACCCTTCGCTCACTTGCTCGATCGTCTCGAATTCAGAGATCGCGCAGTGGGCGCATCCGCCGAGGTGAAAGTTGGCGAAGACCGCTCTCGCACCGGGGTGGAGAGCGAAGGCTTCGCCGACTGTCAGATTTTGGTGAAACAACTTACTGTCTGTACTGACGGCGACCACCCCCCTTTCCCGTCATGCCCCGCCATTTGGTCTCATTCTCTAACGGTGGCTGCAGGTTCGATGCACTCTCTATATTCGGCCGTTTCGCCAGCGGACCTGCACAGCGAATCACGGTGTGGTGCACCTCCTTCTCACCTTTTTGCGGACGGCATTCACAGGTGTTTGGTACATTGGTCGCGATGACCAGGCTTGATCGCTTCCTCCCAGCACCCCAGCTTCGGCAAATCGATCACATCGATGTCGGCGCTCCACTCGATCGAACCTGGCTTGCCGTCCGTCATTTCGATCTTGCGCGTTCACCATTCGTCGCGGCGCTCTTTGCTCTGCGCACGATGCCGGATCGCGTCCGCGGACGCGCGGCAACGCATGAGCATTTGTGCCTCGACGATCTGACCGCTCCCGACAGCGGTTTTCGCATCCTTGATGAAGGACCGGCATGGGTAACGGTGGGCGCCATCGGCAAAGTGTGGCAGCCGGAGATCTCGTTCGTCGAAGTTACGGCCGACACGTACGCCCGCTTCCAGGATCCGGGCTGGGTCAAAGTCGCTTGGGAGCTGCGTTGTGAGACGCGCGGATCCGGCATCACGCGGATCATCATCGAAGTGCGCGTCGCAGCGACCGATGTCGAGTCGTGGAAGCACTTTGTCGGCTACTTCCGCGTGATCGGACCGTTCTCACATTTCATCCGCCGGCACATGCTGAGCCTGATCGCCAAAAAACTCGGTCGCCCCGCCGGATGGGAGCGCGTCGAACCATTACCCGGGGATGCGCTAATAGCAGATGCCGCAGGCGAAGCGACGGACGGCGTGACGATCGCGGCGCAGCCCGAGGATATCTGGCCCTGGCTTGTGCAGATGGGCTGCGGGCGCGCTGGCTGGTATAGTTTCGACTTGCTCGATAATGCGGGCGTGCCGAGCGCGGCGGCAATCCTTCCCGAACTCCAAGCGCTTCATGCCGGCGATATCATACCTGCGACGCCTGCGGGCGATGCAGGGTTTGAAGTGCTGCTCGTTGATCCGCCGCGCGCGCTCGTGCTCGGTGGCTTGTACGACATGGATGGCGGCTCCCAACGCCGGTTCACCGACAAGCGGCCAGAGCGTTTTTGGCATGTGACCTGGGCCTTCGTGCTCGAGCCGATTGACGCGACGCACACACGTCTGCACGTACGTGCCCGGGCTGCCTTCGGTCCCAAAGGCTTCAACCTGCAGGCGCTCACGGCGCCGCTGATCCATCATGTCATGGAGACAGCACAGTTGCGCAACCTGCGTCAACGCGTGGAAACAGCTCGCGTCGCTTTATAGCCTTAGGTTCGGCAGAGCTTCGCTAGGCGCTGGCGCTCGTGCTGCGTGTCAGCATCGCATTAACAGCACCATGCTGCATCCGCTGCGATAGGAACGCGAAGTCTCCCGTCTCGCCAAGGACCCGCACGAGATTCCGAAATTCTGCGAGCACGACGCTCATGGCTCCGGAACCGAGGCTCACCCGCGCCACCCCAAGTTCGCGTAACGCAGCAATACTTGGCGTCGCTGCACCGGCGAGCACGTTGAGCGGCCCACGCAGACCAGCCACAAGCGCTTGGATGGTTGCCGCGTCCGTGACACCCGGCACAAAGACGCAATCGGCGCCCGCGGCCAAGTATTCGTTGCCTCTACGCAGCGACTCTGCCAATCGCCACGCATCGTCTGGGCCGACGTCGGCTAAGAACGTGTCAGTGCGCGCATTGATCACAAGCGGCACGCCCGCGTCGGTCGCCGCATCGCGCATGGCTTTGATGCGTGCGACTTGCGCGTCGATATCGAGCAAGCCTCGGCCATTTGGATGCGCATCTTCAAAGTTGAGGCCCACTGCCCCACACTCGATCGCCCCGAGCGCCGTCGTGCGCGCATCGGCAACTGTTTCGCCGTATCCACCTTCGAGATCTGCGCTGACGGGAACGTTGACCGAGCGCGCGATGTGGGCAACGCGCGACAACATGTGTTCGCGGGTGATCTGCTCGCCATCTGCAAAACCTTCGGCCCACGCGACGCCAGCACTCGTGGTCGCGATCGCGGGTGCTCCCGAGTCCTCGACGATACGCGCGCTCACCACATCCCATGCATTCACAAGCAGCAGGGGTCGCGCACTATGGTGCAGCTCTCGAAACGTCGTGGCTAACGCTCGTTGATCGCTCATCTCGACCCGTCGCTTCTGCGTCGCGAAGCGCCATTCATGGCTTGTAGACGCTGACGCGCCGGACGTAAGCGCGGCGCTGGACATCCCACTCCACGGGCGGTGGTGTCGCCTGTTCCTCGCTTGGAAATAGCTCGGGGCCACCCCGGCCGACCTCGATGTCCGCACCGGCTTCGCTCTGCCAGCGTGTGGCCAAGGCGGCGTGCAAGAGATCGGTTCCCGTTTCTTCCCACAAAGTCAAGCCCACCGGCAGCGCTCGCGTCAACGCGGTGGTGGATGCGCGTCCAAAGCTATCCACAACGACAAGCTCGGCGTGCGCAGCTTTGCGCTTGAGCGTCACGCTACGTAGACGTCCACCCCGCAAGTGAAACACCAACGGCACGCCGTGATGCTCCCAGCGTGCGTCGAGGTGCGTGAGCGAACAGCCGCTTGACGATGCGACGTATGTCATGTATGCTGCGCCGGCAGGCGCCTCCACCAAATACACGACGTGCGGAGGCTTGGTCAGATGATGTCGCGGGACGAGCGACACCCCGAATATATACGTGGCGTCACGCTGAGATGCCGCATCGCAGACCGAAAATCGCGGCGCTGCTGGCTTTGGTACATGACGCGCGCACGCTGCCACCAGCGCAACAGCGAGCAGTACGAGCAGTGATCGCCGCAGCACCTTAGGCCGCGGGCGTGCGACGCCGCTGCTGCAGATACGCCCACATGAATTGGTCGAGGTCGCCATCGAGCACGCCCTGTGCGTCGGAGATTTTGACTTCCGTCCGGTGGTCGTTGACCATCGTGTAGGGCTGCAGAGTGTACGAGCGGATCTGGCTTCCCCATTCGATCTTGCTCTTCGCGCCGCCGAGCGCCGCCAGCTTGGCCTCGCGCTCTTCGCGGTCGCGCTGCAGCAGCTTGGCGGCCAACATCTTCATGGCCCGATTGCGGTTCGCGAGTTGCGAGCGCTCGTTCTGACACGCGACGATGATACCCGTCGGCTTGTGCGTGATGCGGATCGCGCTCTCGGTCTTGTTGACGTACTGGCCACCGGCGCCGCCGCTCTTGTAGGTTTCGATCTCGATTTCGTCCGGCTTTATCTCTATGTCCTGGCCTTCTTCGACGTCGGGCACCACATCTACCGAGGCGAACGATGTATGCCGTCGTTTGGCCGCGTCGAACGGCGAGATGCGTACGAGCCGGTGCACGCCGCGCTCGCTTTCTAAGTAGCCATAGGCGTTTGTACCGGTGACCAAAAGCGTCGCGCTCTTGAGACCCGCCTCGTCGCCCTCGAGCGAATCGAGTAGCTGGGTGCGATATCCGTGGCGTTCGGCCCAACGTATGTACATACGCAGGAGCATGGCCGTCCAATCGCATGCTTCGGTGCCGCCCGCACCGGCATGGATGATGACAAGCGCATCGTGGCGGTCGAACTCGCCATCGAGCACTGCGCTCATCTCCGCTGCGTCCAGGTCGACCGCCAGACGATCGATTTCAGCGCGCACCTCGGCCTCAAGGGCGTCATCCGATTCGCCCAGCTCGAGGAACTCCCGCAGCTCGCGCGCTTTCTCCGTCAACCGCTTAACGGATTCGACCTCAGTGCGGAGGGCAGCGATCTCTTTCATGCGTGCCTGAGCGGACTGCGCATCGTTCCAAAACGTTGGCTCGTGGGTCTGGCGTTCGAGGTCTGCTATCGTGGCAAGACGTGCGTCGTAGTCAAAGCCGCACCCGCAAGGTCTGCAGCCGGTCTTCGATCTTGCCAAGGTCGGTGCGAAGTTGTTCGTCCATCGTCGTCTCTGAAATTTGGCGAATCTAACGCCACGCCCTTCGGAGAAAGGGTTCGGAGCTGGGGGCACCGCAGGCTAGCGTCGAGCTTTGCTGACGATCTTGAAGCAACAGCTCAACGCGTCATTTTCAAGCAACGAGGTATCTGATGCGAAATACGATTATAGCATTGGTTTTAGTGCTGTGCGGCGTCTTCGGGGGCGCCATATTGCCTCTCGGCCGCGCGACGGCAGACGCACCATCGGATCTCCTAAGCGCGTACAACGTCATCGCGCAGCATCAATTCATCGATCTCACCCACGCGTTTGCGCCGGGCATTCCACATTGGCCCGGCTTCCCCGACGAGAGCGTGCGCACGCCGTTCACGTACAAGAAGGATGGCTTTGTCTCTCAACTATTTTGTCACGTCGGTCAGTGGGGAACGCATGTCGATGCACCCGCGCATTTCGCCCCTGGTGGCAAGACCGTCGACCAAATCGATCCAAAACAGATGCTGTTGCCGCTCGTCGTGATCGACGTCCATCAGAAAGTCGCGCATAACCCCGACTACGTGCTTTCCATGGA